>JBDSLD010000067.1:0-10834 GCA_039916545.1 Ferruginibacter sp. | reverse complement strand
AGAAAATCGCAGGGAAAAATAAAGCTGTACGATATATTCTGGAGTGGAATAAACCGGACACATTACAGCGTGAATAATACTTACCGGTGGGGCATTGGATCGCTGATACAAAAGATGGAGTACAATCCTGCGGAAGGGGTTGTATTGAACCTGGACGGGTATTTTGACAAGTACCTAAAAAATACGCGGCACAGTCTTTCGATCCGTCCGAATATACGGTATGGGTTTAACAATAAACATTTAAACGGATGGGTAGATATCAATATCCGCACGCGGGACCTGGATTCTGATACCAGGTTGCGCCGTCATGCCTGGAATTTTTCCGGCGGTAAGCGGGTCACACAATTTAACAAAGAGAGTCCGATCACCCCGCTGGTAAATACGATCAACGTATTGTTTTACGGAGATAATTTTATGAAGACCTATGAAAACTATTTCACCAGTATCGGCTACAGCAAGAGGTTTGAAAGCGGCCTGCACCTGAAAGTGAACGCTTTGTATGAAGACAGGATACCGTTGAACAATACTACCAACTTTACTTTTTTCAAAAAGGATAGCGTGAATATTACGCCCAATTATCCGTACGAAAAGATAAAGGCAACTGATTTTGTAAGGCACCAGGCAGTATTAGTGAGTATCGATCTCAGCATAAAACCCGGACAAAAATTCATACAGTTCCCGAACAGGAAAATTTCGATCGGGTCAAAAATACCCACCTTCAGCCTTAATTATACAAAGGGCTTTCGTGACATTTTAGGCAGCGACGAAAATTTTGATAAATGGAGTTTTACCATATTTGGCGACAAGAATTTTAACCTGGCAGGCACGCTGAAATATAAGATCGGTGTCGGAGGATTTTTAAATAGAAAGTCGGTATTCATACAGGATTACGAGCATTTCAACGGCAACAGATCAATAGCAGCGAGCGAATACCTGAACAGTTTTCAACTGGCCTCTTATTATTTCAACAGTACGATCGCAACCAGCTATGGCATTGCTCACCTGGAACATCACCTCAATGGTTTGCTGACCAATAAAATACCATACTTCAACCGGTTGAACTGGAACCTGGTCGTGGGTGGAAACGCATTTTTTATAAATGAAAATAGCAATTATTCTGAAGTATTTATCGGGCTGGAAAATATCCTGAAAATATTCCGGGTTGATTTTGTTGCTGCTTTCCAGGAAGGCAGAAGTGGCATAAGAGGCATCCGTATCGGCACCGGAGGCCTGATCGGGGCGAGTATCAAGCGAACGTCTACCAGTGGGGGAAATACGGGAAATAATGCCATGGGTTTTTAGCCACCTGGTTCAGTAGTACAGATAAAAATTTCTTTTTCAAACACTGCTTTTTACAATGGTATGTATCTTTGCCAAAAATTTGGTTTGCCCTGCAAGCATCCAATTACCTTAATGACCGGGTATTGCCGGTAATTAAATTAATTTCCCGTCTAACGGGATCAAATAAAAAATATGGCTTTACTACACAACCGGGTATCCCAGGCGGAGCTCAAAAAATTATTATACGAAGAGACGGAACCCCGCACTACAATTTCTTTTTACCAGTATTTTCCTGTCAGTGACCCTCAGCAATTCAGGGATGATTTATACACTGCATTGAACGCGTTAAAAGTATTTGGCCGGATATACGTGGCAAATGAAGGGATCAATGCGCAGGTAAGCGTACCCGCCGGTAACGAAGCGGCTTTCAGTGATTACCTCAATTCCATTCCGCCTTTAAATGGCATACGGTTAAATATCGCGGTCGATAACGAACACAGTAAAGGCAAATCATTTTGGGTGTTAAAAATAAAAGTACGCGATAAAATTGTTGCCGACGGTATCCAGGATCCAGGCTTTAATATGGATCGGAAAGGCAAGTACGTAAATGCCGTGCAAATGAATGAATTACTGGAAGATGACAATACCATCGTGATCGATATGCGCAATCATTATGAATACGAGGTAGGGCATTTTGAAAAAGCATTGGAAATTCCCAGTGATACTTTCCGGGAGCAATTACCAATGGCGGTGGAAATGATGCAGGATAAAAAAGATAAGAATATTATCATGTATTGCACCGGCGGCATACGTTGCGAGAAGGCCAGCGCGTACATGCTGCACAATGGCTTCAACAATGTTTTTCATTTAGAGGGAGGTATAATTAATTATGCAAAAGAGGCAAGGGAGAGTGGTTTGGATAGCAGGTTCATCGGTAAAAATTTTGTGTTCGACGACAGGCTGGGAGAGCGCATAACCGAAGACGTTATTGCGAAATGCCACCAGTGTGCACAACCGGCGGATACACACACCAATTGTAAGAATGACGGTTGCCATTTACTTTTTATCCAGTGTGCGCAATGCGCAGTAAAATATGATGGCTGTTGTTCCGAAGCATGTCAAACTACTTTTAATCTTCCGGCAGAAGCGCAAAGAGAATTAAGAAAAGGAATTGAAAAAGGCAGGATGGTTTTTAACAAAAGTAAGCAGCGGCTGAGGCCCAGGTTGGGTGGGGAGGACCGATAAATTAAGAATTAAAAATGTCTTCAAGCCAATCTCGGCTGTTATTATTAAAAATGAAGATGCCTGTTTAACCAGTAGAGACTTATAATTATAAGCAGAGTGCTGCATCTCAGGAATTAGCAAATTAGCACATCAGCAAATTACTTAGTGTTTGCAAGAAAACGCTGAAAACCTTTACAGACAATGAATTTTGGAGTTTTTTCTATTGAATATTATTAATCTGAAACTAAGCAACTGGCCTAAAATAAAATGGTACTGAGCTGTTTAATAAAAGGCATCTAAGTGTGGCCACTGTTTGATCTTCTACATTAGTAACCGGGTTAGCTGCCTTTCGTTGGTTCGGTTCCGATGAAATCGGAATTGAAAAAATGCACAGCCTATTTTTTCAAAGAAGCAAAAACAGCAGCGTTCCGGTTATCCGCCAGCTGGCGGACAGGCTGCGGAGGCAAAAGTAGAGCGTTAACAGGCAGTTAGCGAAGTGAAGATTCGGATTAGAAAATATTATAAAACCCTTACCAGCTATCAATACCAGCGTTTTCTTGCAGACACTAATTAGCGATCCATTTTATACAAACCGGGTTTTTCACCTTTATTCGTTTACCCGTATCTGTTAGTAAGCCTGTTTTTTTATCCACTTTAAAAATGACCACATCATCGGTTTCCTGGTTAGCTACCAGTAAAAAATTGCCCGATGGGTCGAAGTTAAAATTCCGGGGCGTTTTACCCATGCAGGATTGATGGCCAATTACTGCCAGTTTTCCATTTTGTGCATTGATCTTAAATATGGTTATGGAATTGGATTCGCCGCGGTTGCTGCAGTACAAATATTTTCCATCAGGTGAAACATGGATATCCGCACTGCCGATCGAGCCGGTAAAATCTTTGGGCAAAGCATTGATGCGTTGTATGGAATCCAGTTTGCCATCGCTGTATTTAAAGGCCACTACCGTACCCGTCATTTCTTCTACCAGGTACGCGTACCTGCCATTGGGATGGAAGTCCAGGTGCCTTGGGCCGCTGCCTCCCACCGACATGGCAAAAGGAGGCGTTGAAGGACTAAGTTGCCCGGTCGTTTTATCAAACCGGTATATCAATATTTTATCGATGCCCAGGTCCTGGATAAATAAGAATTTGTTGTCAGGCGAGAGTACCGTTGAATGTGCATGCGGGCCAGACTGCCGGTCTTTGTCTGGTCCTGTGCCTTCGTCTTCAATAACCTGTTTAACAGAATCAATTGAGCCATCTGCTTTTACTGGAAACATTGCTGCTGTGCCGCTGCTGTAATTGGCCAGGAATATCCATCGGCCGGATTGATCGATGGTTACATAACAAGGATGTTTACCATAGGAGAATTGTTGGTTGATCGCTGTAAGTGAACCTTTATTTTTATCAAAAGAAAAAGAAGAGACCGAGCCACCGGTACCAAGGGCAGTGCTATCTGCATTCTCATTTACTGCATATACTTTCTTTTGATCCGGTGATACTGCCAGGTAGGAAGCATTGCTTGTTTTTATTGAACTAACAAGGCTGTTATCGCCTGTGGCCAAATTAAAATCATACACATGAATGCCATCGCCTGACGCGGAAGTATAGGAGCCGATCAGTAGGCGTGCGCTTGTTTGGGCAAAGGCAATATTGAAAGTGAGTAGCAATGAAAAAAATAACCTGGCTGGCATATCGTGTGTTTTAAATTTTATGAATGTATGAATAAAATGGTACAGATTCTTTAAAGAAAAATTCAATAGTCAATCTCGGAATATAAGGTCCAGGCAAATGCGTGATAGTCTTATGATCATTGAAAATTGAGCATTTGTCCTTCAATAAGATTTTTAAGTTTCAACAGCCCCAAGATCCTGCAGGGCTCTATTTATTTTTTCAAAAGTTTCCTCATCTCCCAGCTCCTGCGGCACAAATTTTTCTCCGATCACTTTTTCATATAATTCAATGTACCTGTTGCTGATCACTTCGATCCACTCATCACTCATTTCCGGAACTACCTGTCCTTCCTTTCCCATAAAATTATTTTCTATCAGCCATTCCCGGACAAATTCTTTACTTAGTTGTTTTTGCTTTTCGCCTGCCGCCTGCCGGTCCTCAAATCCTTCTCCATAAAAATACCGCGAGCTATCCGGCGTATGGATCTCGTCCATCAGGTAGATCAGATCGCCAATTTTCCCAAACTCATATTTCGTATCAACCAATATTAATCCCTGGCTGGCTGCCAGCTCTTTTCCTCTTTCAAAAAGTGCGCGGGTGTACCTTTCGATCAGGTCATAATCACTCTCATTTACGATCCCTTTTTTTATGATGTCTTCGCGGCTGATATCCTCATCGTGCCCCACGCTTGCTTTTGTAGACGGCGTAATGATCGGCTCAGGGAAAAAGTCATTTTCTTTCAGTCCATCAGGCATTGTTACACCACACAGTTCCCGCTTGCCCGATTGATATGTTCTCCATGCATGGCCCGTAAGATTTCCCCTGATGACCATCTCAACTTTGAACGGTTCACACTTTTTGCCGATCGCGCTATTGGGAGTAGGAGTTGATGATAGCCAGTCGGGACAAATATCTTCCGTGGCATTTAACATATAAGCAGCTATTTGATTTAAAACCTGTCCTTTGTATGGAATAGGCCTTGGTAAAATAACATCAAATGCTGAAATACGATTACTTGCTATCATCACGAGCCATTCATCAGAAATGGTATAAACATCTCTTACTTTTCCACTATAAAAATTTGTTTGCCGGGGGAATTTAAAATTTGCCATGCCGCTAAATTACAGGCATACATTTTATTCACCCAATTTAGTGTGGCAGAAGATTTCAACAGTGGTTCGAAAATAAAATTTTTGCAAAAAAAAACATTGCTTATTTTGCTCTATAATTTAAACCTAAATAAAACCATCATGAGAAAAATTGCCTGCTATATGATCGCATTGTTCTGTGCAAACATGACTGTAGCCACCAGTTTTGCGCAAGACAATGCCATCAGCGGTAACATTGTTAACAGTGTCACCAACGAAAGCGTTGCCGCGGTTTCTGTGATCGTAAAAGGTGCCCAGGAGGGTACTTTTACGGATGACAAAGGCCACTTCAGGATCTCTGTAAACAAACTCCCCGTTACATTATTAATCTCTTCAGTTGGATATTCTTTGCAGGAAGTAGTGGTAATCAATACTGCGCAACCTTTGGCCATAAAATTTGAACCATCCAATTCGCTTGGACAGGAAGTCGTGGTATCCGCATCCAGGGTACCTCAAAAAATTATGGAATCACCGGTTTCCATAGAAAGAATAAATGCGGCCGCTATCCGGAATGCACCTTCCGCAAACTTTTACGATGTAGTGGCAACGTTAAAAGGCGTTGATGTTACCACCTCTTCCATAACTTTTAAAACCCCCACAACCAGGGGGTTTGGCGGTAGTGGAAATGTGCGGTTCAACCAGTTGGTGGATGGCATGGACAACCAGGCGCCCGGACTCAATTTTTCTGTTGGCGCTATCATCGGTTTAAATGAACTGGATATAGATAATATCGAGTTATTAAGTGGTGCGTCTTCGGCTTTGTATGGTTCAGGCGGTATGAACGGCACAATGCTGATGACGAGTAAGAACCCTTTCAAATACCAGGGCCTGTCTTTTGTTGTTAAAACAGGTATCAATCACACCGACGGAAAAGAGCGGCCGGCTTCTCCATATTATAACTGGAGCTTGAGGTGGGGTAAAAAAGTGTCAGAAAAATTCGCTTTCAAAATAACGGCAGAATTGGTACAGGCGAAGGATTGGATCGGCACGGATTACAGGGATTATGACAGGAACAACGGTGTACTTAAAGCAGGCACCCGGGCCACTGATCCAAACTATGACGGCGTAAACGTATATGGCGACGAAACTTTTGCCGACATCCGGCAGGTATTGGCGGGCGTTGCAGGACAAGCTCCTTTTTTAGCGCCTTTTATCAGTACCCTAACCGCCAACCCCATTAATGTTTCCCGTACCGGCTACACAGAGCAGCAAATCTTAAACCCGAATACGGTCAATTTTAAATTGGGAGGATCATTGCATTATAAAATAACACCGGGCACAGAAGCCATATTGGCTGGTTACTGGGGTACCGGAAATACAGTCTACACCGGCGCTTCCAGGTATTCGATCAAAGAATTTAAAATGGGGCAGTACAAGCTGGAACTGATCAATAAGAATTGGCTGCTAAGGGCATTTACCACACAGGAAAATGCGGGGGAAACTTTTAACCTGGGCGCCACTACACAAAATTTTAATGAGGCATGGAAAGCCAGTGCCGGATCAACGGGGTGGTTTGCTCAATACGGCCAGGCTTTTTTGGGTGCCAAGCTGAACGGAGCCTCTGACCAGGATGCACACACTGCTGCCAGGGCCGTAGCCGATGTTGGGAGGCCGGTTGTTGGCACGAAAGCGTTTAATGATATTTACGAAAGGATTCGCAAACTGCCTGTACCACAAGGTGGCGCTTTGCTGGACAGGTCGGACCTTTACAGTGTGGAAGGCAATTATAATTTTTCTTCTGTTACCAAATCCTTTGCTGATATATTGATCGGTGCCAATTACAAAAGATATGTGCTGAATTCGCAGGGAACCCTTTTTGCTGATACAGCTGGTTCTATCAGTATCAGCGAGTATGGTGCATTTATACAGGCCTCCAGGCAAATCTTAAAAAATTTAACGCTGACGGCTTCCGGCAGGTATGATAAAAATGAAAACTTTAAGGGCCGTTTTACACCCAGGTTCACTGCCGTGATTAAAGTCGCTGAAAATAATAATATCCGCTTGTCCTATCAAACGGCTTACCGTTTCCCGTCTACCCAGATGCAGTGGATCAATCTTGATTTGGTTTCCTATAAACTCATTGGTGGTAATGAGGCGTTCAAGGAAATTTATAATTTTGATGGCGATCCAATTTATGACCGTGATTCTTTAAATGTCGGTAAAGTGGTCAGGCAAAATTTGCCGGTTTTAAAGCCGGAAGCAATCTCTTCTTTTGAGGCAGGCTATAAAGGGTTGCTGATGGATTCAAAGTTGCTGGTGGATATCTATGGTTATTATGGCCGGTACACAAATTTTCTCGCACGCCGTGTAGTTATCCAACCGCATCTAGGCGCCACTTTACCTACCCAGGCGGACGCTGTTAAAGGACAGATATATTCAGTTCCAATCAACTCCCCATCTAAAGTAAAAACCTATGGTTTTGGTATTGGCATCGATTACAGGCTGCCCCTTAATTTCTCTATCGGCGTTAATGCCGCTTCTGACAATTTAACGGATGTACCTACCAATTTTATCGCTTCCTTTAATTCTCCGAAATATAAAGTGAATGCAACTTTTGCCAATTCAGGTTTTGGTAAAAATAAGCGGGTAGGATTTTCTGTAGCCTACAGGTGGCAGGACGCATTTTATTTCCAGGGTGACCTGGCCAATGGAAATTTGCCTGCGGTTCAAACGGTAGATGCACAGGTTAGTTTTAAACTACCCAAGACAAAATCTATTTTAAAATTTGGTGCTAATAATTTGCTGAACCAATATTATTACAACGCCATTGGAAATTCACAGATTGGTGGCTTGTACTATTTTAGTTTTGGGTACAATATTTATTAACAGACTTGTTCCTGAACCCATATTTAACTTCCTGAAAAAAAATTATATGATCCAGTTAATAAATAAATTTAAAATAACGGGCCTGCTGGTATTATCAGCGCTTCTTGTTTGTTTTAGCTCCTGCAACAAGGACCTGGAACAATTTACTGAGCAACCGTTAATCCCGCCATCTGGCCTGGCCCTTGGTGAAACGATCGCGGCTACTCCGGGCGACAGCCTTTATTACCGGCTGATCGTGAAGTCGGGTATGCTGCCTGTAATAAATAACAAGACAGCCAGCTATACCATGTTTGTGCCGGACAATACGGGGATGAAGATCTTTATAAATGCGATCTCCGGTGGGGCGGTTCCATTAGCCGCGCCCGATGCGGTGTTCTCGGGTTTTATCACTGCAAATATTCCTGCTGCCAGTGCCGCAGGAATTGTGAGTTATAATACGATCAGTCAAACGATCACTTCCGCCAAAGTGCCGGCATCCTTTCCTAATTTTCAATTGCCTACGCAGATCATTCTTCCACAGGCGCCACCAGTAAATTCTTTTATCAGGCTAACCACTTTTCCCGCGGCTGTTACGCAACTGGCTTACGTCAATAATATTCCTGTTACGGCGATAGACGCTCCGGCAGCCAATGGGGTGATCCATCATGTTTATACGGTGGTAGCGCCACCTACGACCGTTCTTGCGGGATTGATATATCCTGATCCTGATCTGTCTTATTTTAGTGCCGCCATAGCCCGTGGAGATAGCGGGCAGGTCGGACTAAACAGGTTTGACTCCCTGTTTAAATATGGCGTAACAAATATGACTGTGCTTGCACCTAACAATGCGGCATTTCAGACATTGATCTATGGCACCGCTTATGGCTTTGCGCTTTCACAGGGTGCGCCACCAGCACTCGCTGATGCACAGGGTAAAGGAGCGGTTGCACTTGGCCCCGGAATATTTACCAACCCGGCTTTTTTTGGGCTCTTACCTGCTGCTTCGGTAAGAGGAATTTTGGCTTACCATATTCTTGCCTCCAATTCTTCCGGCTCTTATAAGCCGGATATAAGGGTTTTTTCAGTAAATTTTAAAGCTACCAATCCGCCAGGCTTTGTTAAAACACTGGTTAACGGGGCAGTTGCGGCACATCCGGGAATACTGGTGCAGCCTACGTTTACTGGCCCAGCTGTCACGTCCCTGAAATTTACCGGGCTGGGAACATTTCCGCCGGGCGGCACATTTTACAGCGGAACGGCCGCAACAGCCGTTTCAATGGACAAGCATGCTGTAAATGGGGTACTACATATAATTGATAATGTATTGTTACCGCAATAGATTTTTTGAATAAAGTGATACGGGCCTGTAATAAGGCCCGTTTTCTTTTGAATTACGCATGCAAAATTATCGTTGGTATACTGGTGAAAAATATATTATCGGGGCGGCAGATGCAGGATAGAACTGCTAAACCTTGTCTAAAAAAGATAGGTATTATTCAATCAAAATAAGATTTTATACGATCTCCGATGATAAATGCTGAATGTTATAACTCAATTTGATTATCTGACTCCGAAAGAATAAATTTGCACGTTATTAAAAATCAAACATCAACAATGATACAGGTCTTTCCGATCTGTATTGACTAAATAATCATCAAAGCATATGCGACAAATTGCGTTTAGAGAAGCTTTAAGAGAAGCCATGCAGGAAGAAATGAGAAGGGATGAAAGGGTTTTTTTAATGGGAGAAGAAGTAGCGGAATATAATGGCGCCTACAAAGTGAGCCAGGGTATGCTGGATGAATTTGGAGAGAAAAGAATAATCGATACACCCATCGCGGAACTTGGATTTTCGGCGATTGCGGTAGGTGCGGCACAAAATGGACTACGCCCGATCGTTGAGTTTATGACCTGGAACTTTGCCGTTCTGCCACTTGACCAGATATTAAATACAGCTTCAAAAATGCTGGCAATGAGTGGCGGACAGGTTGGTTGCCCGATTGTTTTTCGTGGCCCGGGTGGTAGTGCAGGACAATTAGGTGCACAGCACTCCACTGCGTTCGAGGCTCTTTATGCAAATATCCCCGGGTTAAAAGTAATATCCGTAAGTAATCCTTACGATGGCAAAGGCTTATTAAAAAGTGCAATTCGTGATGATGATCCCGTTATTTTCATGGAAAGTGAAGTTATGTATGGTGAAAAAGGCGATGTGCCCGAAGAAGAATATTTGCTGCCGATCGGCAAGGCTTTTGTTAAACGCGAAGGAAAGGATGTAACGATTGTGTCATTTAATAAAATGATGAAAGTTGCCCTGGGCGCAGCGGAAGAGCTGGCCAAGGAAGGTATCGAGGCAGAAGTGATCGACCTGGCGACTATCCGTCCGATGGACTGGTTCACTATCCTGGAAAGTGTTAAAAAGACAAACCGGTTGGTGATCGTAGAAGAACAATGGCCATTTGCATCCGTGTCTTCTGAAATTACCTACCGCATTCAAAAAGAAGGATTTGATTACCTGGATGCGCCTATCCGCCGGATAACTTCTGTGGATGCGCCAATGCACTATGCGCCGAACCTGGTTGCGCTGTATTTACCAGACATTCCAAGGACCGTAAAGCTCGTAAAAGAAGTCATGTACCTGAAGAAATAAAGATCAATCGATCCGCAAAATTTTTTATAGATATTAAACCCGGGACATGGATCCC
>JBDSLD010000066.1:0-8146 GCA_039916545.1 Ferruginibacter sp. | reverse complement strand
TGGTGATGTTAGAAACCTTGGTTTGTTAGAACTTCATAGGCGCGGGGCTCTGCCCTGTGTCTGCTTCGTTACTACTGTTTTACTGTTGAAAGTAGTTGCCAAAAAAATTATTGCATATTTTAAAAGGATTTATCAGTAACAAGGAAGACACAGGGCGGAGCCCTGCGCCTGGTGATGTTAGAAACCTTGGTTTGTTAGAACTTCATAGGCGCGGGGCTCTGCCCTGTGTCTGCTTCGTTACTACTGTTTTAATGTTAAAAGTAGTTTCCAAAAAAATTATTGCATATTTTGAAAGCATTTATCAGTAACAAGGAAGACACAGGACAGAGCCTGCGCCTGGTGATGTTAGAAACCTTGGTTTGTTAGAACTTCATAGGCGCAGGGCTCTGCCCTGTGTCTGCTTCGTTACTACTGTTTTAATGTTGAAAGTAGTTGCCAAAAAAATTATTGCATATTTTGAAAGCAGTTATCAGTAACAAGGAAGAAACAGGGCAGAGCCCTGCGCCTGGTGATAATTCTTTCCCACAATGTTTGTGCAAGTTCAATTACTGCTGTATCAGTTGGCTCAAAAAGAGACTGCTTCTGTTCGTACCGGTCTGTAAGTATCCTTGCTGTCTGGTTAAGCTGTTCAGGGGTGTAATCATCATCTATAAATCCAATGTTCAAAATGGTGCGATGGCAAACCCTTCCTTGCGCATTACGATAACTCTCCACTAACCGGTAGTAAGCATCCGATTGCTGTTTGTCTTTGTTATATCGCAGGCTGAACTTAAAATACATCACCTGCAAAATTCAACTAACCTGCAATACAAACCAACACCCCCTGTGTACTACAAAATCAAAAATGCGCTTATAGGTGAGTTGTACGATTTTGATCTGTACCCCCTACAGAATATTCCCGGAAAGAATTTTAAAAAAATCAAAATTTAACATCCGGACGGCAAAATGCTGCAATGTGGGTTAGAGAAATAAGGGGAAAACACCTTTTTATTACAGGTATTTCCCTCTTGTCAGTACTACCTGCTTGTAACATATTTGCATAGTAATTAAAGCAATCAAGATATGCTTGTTAATAAATACCAGGTGATTCTGCAATTGTGATTAATTATATTGAATTTATATTACATTAGTTTTCCAATCTGTTCCTGCGAATTCCCCCCTTACCAATCTTCCACGCTTTTGTATAATTAACCTCCATGATGACTTTTCCATTCATCATTCCGGCAACCCGTCTTTGCATTTTAACGACAACATTTTATCTTTTAAACACCCCTTTAATGGACCAGATACAATATCAGGACACGCCCTTTACGAGCAATAACACCCCCGGTAATAACGGTGGTATTAAAAGCAACAATACTAGTAAGGACCAAAACAATTGTAACAGGGATACTTTTTTAAAGCCTTCATTTAGAAAATTACGGGCCTATGCATTTGACCCTTCCCTTTCTTTAAAACTTGACACATCGGTTATAAATAATATTACTTACAAGCCCTCCTGGGAAAGCCTGAAACCCGGTCCGGTAGGTGAATACATTGAAGTAGTAGATTATGATCCTTCCAGCAAGTGTTTTTATAAACCGGTTGATTTAGACGACAATTACATTTTAGCGCAGGACGGCCTGGAACCTTCTGAAGGCAATCCGCAGTTCCACCAACAGATGGTATATGCCGTCGCTATGACAACCATCAAAAATTTCGAACGGGCACTTGGACGAAAAATTTTATGGAGCCCGTACAGAGATCTGCAAAAAAATTCCTCCACGTATATTGGCCGGTTAAGGATATATCCGCACGCATTAAGGGAAGCGAATGCATATTACAGCCCTCAAAAAAAAGCGCTCCTCTTCGGATATTTTAGTGCCACACCAGACTCTCCCTCTCTTCAAATGCCCGGAAGCACTGTTTATACCTGCCTTAGCCACGACATTATCGCCCACGAGATAACGCATGCGCTGCTCGATGGTATGCATCGCAGGTACGTGGAAGCCACTCATCCCGACTCATTGGCTTTTCACGAAGCCTTTGCCGATATAGTAGCGTTGTTTCAGCATTTTACATTCGCGGAAGTACTAAGGGATCAAATTGCAAGGACAGGCGGCGATTTGCGAAATCAAAATTTACTGGGCGAACTTGCCCAGGAATTTGGGAAAGCGATCGGCCACTATGGAAGCCTGCGCGATGCGATCGGCGAATTAGATAAAGTTACAGGCAAATGGCAACCGCATATACCAGATCCAAAGGATTACCAGACCCGGAAAGAACCGCATGACAGGGGCGCTATCCTTGTGGCTACGGTTTTTGATATTTTTTTAAATCTTTATCAACGTCGCGTGGCTGATCTTTTGCGCATTGCAACCGGCGGAAGAGGTGAACTTTCTCAAACCGCATTGCACCCCGACCTGGTTAACCGCATGGCCAATGAGGCAAGTAAAACTGCCAAACACATTCTGACAATGTGTATCCGCGCATTGGATTATTGTCCGCCAATGGATATCAATTTTGGCGACTATCTCAGGGCGCTCATCACAGCTGATTATGACATTGTAGACGATGACACACTGCAATACCGGGTCGCTGTAATTGAAGCTTTTCAAAAGCGTGGCATATTTCCTGACTCCATTAAAAGTATGAGCGTAGATAGTCTTCTTTGTACGGTAAATGAATTAACTGAAGCAAACGAGTATGAGGAACTAAATAATGCCTTTGTGACATTAAAACTCATCAAATTCTTTAAACGCTTTAAAGAAAAGATAAGCTACGTTACGGATAGAGAAGAAATATTTAAGTTGACCAGCGCATTTATCGAAGCCCGGAATATGGATGATCTGACATTTTCAGAAGAGGACAAAGGTTTGCACGAGATGCTAAATAAAAATTTCATGCAGGAATTTGCTGATCAATTTACAAAACTTACCGGGCTGATCTTTGATGACAAGCACGCAGATCAACTCGGTATTGCAAGGTCCAAAAGCAAAAAAACACTCGGCCTTCCGGTGGTGGAGATTTACAATTTAAAATTGGCAAGCAGGGTTGGGCCGACGGGGAAGGTGGTTAACCAGATCATTGTTACACTCACCCAGAAACGTGGTGTTGTTGCAGGAGTCAATGATAAAGGCGAAACTGAAATAAAAGGCTTTTTTGTACCGAATTACCACAGCAACGGGTATTACCAAACCGGCGCGAAGCAGGAAGACCAAAAGATCGCTTATCCTGTAACAGAAAGTGCTGCTTCGGCTGAATCTGTGCTGGCCCCCGGTTGGTTCATATTCAGGGGCGGCTGCACCCTTATTTTTGACCTGGATTATCCAACCTCCAAAGACCAGGTAAAATTAAAATACATCATAAAGAAGGATATCAATGATGTAAGCCGGATGAAAAGACAATACGATATTTTATTTAACAATGACGACTTTTCTCTTAATGCAACTTACTTCGGTTCGGCCACAGGAAATCTTGAAGCTGAACCTTTTGCAATGATCCATAAAGCTTTATAACTATGCCAACAAATAATACTACCGGTAATACCGAAGTTGATAATGTAAGGGTGCGCATGTACTGTCACGGGTTCGGTGATTGTTTTTTATTAACCTATTGCAATGACAATACCCCGGCATACAGAATGCTGATAGATTGTGGCATGCTTACGGGTAAACCAGACCTGATGAAAGAGGCAATAATGAATATCAAAAAAGACTGTAATGATCACCTCGACCTGGTTGTACAAACACACGAGCACAAGGACCATGTATCCGGATTTAATATAAAGGATTCAGGCAAGTTGTTGTGGGATACGATCCAGGTAGACAATGTTTGGCTGGCATGGACAGAAAATATTGGTCCGGCCGGAGATGGGCTCGCCAACCAGCTAAAAGAAAAGCAAAATAAAAAGACGAAGGCATTGGCAAATGCAATTGGCCTTTACAAGAAAGCCACGAATTCTCAAGAACACAGGACTATGCTTATGAATGAGTACAGGGGCGGAGAATACCTTGCCGCCCAGGATAGGTACACAGGGGCGCTGGAACAATTGTTAACATTCTATGACATTGAAATTGACAAAGAATTTCAGCCCGTTAACGGGGATGAGCGCCAGGCTTTAAATAGTGACAACAAACGACTAACGATCGGTGAGGCCATGAACTATTTTATAGGCCGAAAAGGTAACAATACCCTTATTCCGGAAAAGCGGCCCGGCGTTAACTTTTGGAACCCGGGAGAAATTGCCGGCGAAAATGAAACGGGATTGAAGGGGATTAATTTCTATTTCCTGGGCCCGCCTAAAGATTATAATAAGCTTAGGGTAATGGAAGACAATGCGCATGTTGAAATGTACATTACTGACATGGGACTTTCGGAAAATTTTTATCTTGCCCTTGATACAGATGAAAATGATGGACAAAAATTATCACCTTTTCATTCAAGGTATATTTTAAAAACTGAAAATAAATTATCAGCGCTGAAATTTAAAGAAGAGGATGAGGATCATGTATGGAATCTTTATCATTCAAAAGACAATGGATGGAGAACTATTGAGATCGATTGGTTACACAACACGGGCGCTCTGGCACTTCACCTGGATTCTTATACCAACAATACCAGCCTGGCCTTTGCCATTGAATTTGAAAAATCCGGGAAGGTACTTTTATTCCCGGCAGATGCCCAGATTGGTAATTGGCTCAGCTGGACAGAAACCGCAACTGACGACAAGGAACTCAAACTTAAATGGCCGGTAAATAAGAATGGCATAAAGGAAATTGTCACTGTTGAACAGTTACTAAACCGTACCGTTTTTTACAAAGTGGGACATCACGGGAGCGATAATGCTACTGCTAAAAAACATGGGCTCGAGCTAATGACCAGTGAAGACCTGGTTGCAATGATCCCGGTAGATGAGGAAGTTGCAAAGAAGCAGGGAAAAAAAGGCTGGAAAATGCCGGCAGAAGATCTGTACAAACGCCTGCAGGAAAAAACAAAGGGCAGAATTATCCGCCTCGATAAAGGAAATATTTTAGATCATCCGGAAGAACTGTTCCAGGCTGCAAATCCTACCAAAAAACAAATTGACATTTTTAAGGGGCAAATTACAACTTCAGAAACACAGATTGAATATGATACTGATAAAAAAAGGCCGCTGTATTATGAATATAGAATTGATGGTTAGCACGTACTGATAAAATTTTCTGCTTACCTTTTTTCTGATGAAAAAACCTAACGAAAAATTCACGCATCAGCTGTCACCAAATCAGGAATCAGCGAAGACCTTATCTTCCGGTTTTTTTCTATCAGCAGGCAAACATTGAAGGCCATTGAACCTGGCTTTGTTCACTTGTTTAGGCAGGTAAATATTAATAAATATTACGTTTGAAATATTGCATTTTTGAAATTTATTTCTCATCTTGTTTGAAGATTTTAATGACTTACTAAACCATTTTTTCTCACTAAATAAGTATTGTTATGGCAACAGAAAAAAAAACAGCCAAAAAGGCGCCTTCCACTGCAGGTGCCAGTTTAAAAAAAGCTAATGATGTTCCAAAGAAAACAGCCATGAAATTCGATGATGATCCCCCCGGCAAAAAAACGGCTAAGAAATTGGAAGAGGATCCCCCTGGTAAAAAAACCGCTAAGAAACTTAACGATGTATCAAAAAAAACAGCTTTGAAATTGGAGGATGACCCACCAGGTAAGAAGACTGCTAAAAAATTGGAGGATGATCCACCCGGTAAAAAAACCGCAAAAAAATTACCCAAAAAAACAGCAGTGGCACCTAAAAAAACTACTAAGAAAAAGTAGCGTTTTGTAAATACAGTTTATAAAAGACTTCAGATATTCTTATAACGAGGCGGTTCTCTAAGACCGCCTCTTTTTTATTGGAACTTTATTACCACGGGTCTTAAATTGTTTGGGGGTTTTCCATTTCCGCGATTTTAATTTTCTCGCTTCAAAAAGTTCATGAACCTCATTCGCAAACAGCTTAATTACTTCCGGCCAACCGGTACTGGCATAAAATTCAGGAACATGTTTTGCCTCCAGTGAAAGTACAGATTTCTTCAGTTGTAAGTTACTGTAAGGAAATGTGATGGTAACACCCTGGCCACCTATACCCTGTATTCCCGGGATCGCCGGTTTATAATTGCTGCTAAGAAAAGACCTCCTCAGTATTTTAATGACCATCAACTGCAGGTCTGATGCGAATTTTTGCAGTTCCTGCCGCTCTTGCTTCAAGTCCTTTTCTTCCGGTACCGGATTTTCAATGGCCCATAATAAATTGTCAAAGAACCAGACCAGGTCGATGTTATACATGCCATAATCCAACGGCTCCACGTCGTATGTATAATCCAGGCAGAGTCTCCTGGCACGTACAAGAAATCCTTTTATCGTAGAAAAATTTGAGAAAAGATAATCGCTGAATTGCCTGAACAGAGAAACGAAAGCATCGATCTCCTTTACATAAAGGTTAGTTAATGAAACTCCCATTTGATAGAAATGACTATTTTCAGGGTGTTCACTTCCGTCGTCATAATCAAAATATTTCACTTTATAAAAAAGTGCCAGGATAAGATTGGATATCTCATCCGGACGAATATTTGGCCGCGCAAATAAGCCGGAAATAAACTCGTCGTACTTCATTCCAAGAACGGGCATTTCATCAGCCGATGCAATAAAATGATCGGTACAGCTGCTGAAAGTATAAGCCGTTTCAATCAGCTGCCCCCAGCAACAGTCTAAGAAAACAAAGCCCAGTCCCTTCTTATCGAATGCATCGACCAACAGCTTTGCCAATACCTTGTATGACAAAACTTTCCCAGACCTTTTTTTACTGAAAATGGCGAGCAGGCTGTTGCCATTTTTCCCTTCGGATTTTGAGTAACTATCCAGCTGAAAATCATCCCTCGAATAATCCTCTCCCATTCCCGTTTGTGCAAGTATTTCTGCCCTGATCTTTGCTTCATCACCCATCATACTTGCCGGTATGTTGACCACCTTTTCAATTAATTTACGGTCATTGCTAAAATCAGTGCCGCTTTGCCCGCCGTGCCCTTTATAAATAAAACCTGTTTGTTCGGCAGGAAATTCTTTCTGAACATAATCAATAAATTTTTTCAGCACGGCAGGATTCGTTAAATCCTCATTTGCAAAGGCCCTGTTCTTTTTATTTACAGGCGGCCATTCAGGATAATCCAGCATAAAGCTTACATTGTCCTTTATCCTGTAAAGAGCGGGACTGGCAAAATTGCCTGAGAATTTCCAGGCCTTCAATCCATCGACCAGTACGATAAAATTTACATCGTTTCGGTTAGTGATACCGGACATACCTTTATAAAGGGATTCGATGTTACGGATCATCTCCGGGAAAAGATTATTCTCGGCGCTGATCAACATGAAGATGGTCCATTTTGCGAGGGGTGTTTTTTTTGCGGGCATAACTTTATCTTATAAAAATGTATTACCTTAAGATACTCAAACTTTTCATGAAGTCAATAGCTTTTTCACTTTTATTTTTTTCATTTCTCCAAAGCAGCGGACAGCATGTTTTTTTCAGGTCTTTCTCCTATGAGCAGGGCTTAAATACATACAATATCCAGGTTATAAAAAAAGATCATTTTGGCTTTGCCTGGATCGGTACACAGGATGGTGTTTACCGGTACAACGGAAAAGATTTCCAGGTTATTAAAAGAGTTCCGGGTAAACCGAATTCTCTTTCCGGCAATTTTATTTTCGATCTTGCGCCGAACCTGCGCGGGCAGATTTTTGTTGCTTCTTTTATGGGTGGCATTGATGCCATCGACTGCCAGACACTTGAAGTTAAACATATCGTGACCAAACAGAACCTGCTAAAAAGCGGTCTTCCCGGCCTCTGGGTAAAAAAACTTTATTGCGACAGGCTAAACAATCTTTGGGTAGGTGGGAAAGACTTTTTAGCGGTACTCCCTCCCGGCAAGGAAAAATTTATTCTTTTAAAAGAAAAGTCTTTGCCGGTCTCGCTGAATGTTAATTGCATAGTGCCCATCAATGACAGTATACTTTGCATAGGGATGGAAAAAAATGGCATGTTGTTATTCAATATTAATAATTTTTCCAGTCGTTTGTTTTCTAATCCATGGGGAGAAGACGTAAGCAATGGTGTCAATGTAAATGATGTATT
>JBDSLD010000065.1:0-4642 GCA_039916545.1 Ferruginibacter sp. | reverse complement strand
GCGGTATAAATCAATTGACGTATTCCCCGGTTATTTTCTTCTGTAATATAGCTTTCTTCAGTTATGGGCTCTATCCGGCCTACAAAATAGGATGAGCCTAAAACACCTTCAATAAGGTCTGCAGGCAATAATTTTATATGTTCCGGAGCCAGCGGCCATTCTCCCCAAAAGAACATCCGCCGGTTTTGTTTTGCCAGGTAGTTATGTGCTTTATTAACGAAATCTACAAAAGCCAGGCTCCTGTTTTCCGGGTTATAGGGAGCACATTTGTCACAGTTTCCTGCATAATAAATTTCATCTGTAGAAGCATGAAAGTAATCGACTCCCCTGGTAGCATCAATGATGTCCTGGTATAAAGAGAAGATCAGCTTATTAGTTTCCGGATCGCACATACAGGCCTGGTAATCGCTTCCATCCGCCCTGAGGTGTGCGTACTTCGAATGGCTCAACACCCATTGCATGTGTGCCGGGGCCTGGATGTTAGGTACAATTTGAATATATCTTTCCAGCCCATAATTTACAAGGTCCTGGAGTTGAGCCGGAGTAAACCCTTCCTTAACAGCAATATCCGGATCAGTCGGAAATTTAAATTTATCCCAGATCTCAAAGGAGATCATATTGATCTTTATACGGGCCAGTCTGTCAATATATTCTTTTAGAGACGCAATACGGTCCAGGTGATTTTTGGTATCCCAATGAATTATTCTTAATTGGAGATTTGGCCAGTCGCGGATCTCACCTTCCGGGAGCAATAACCGACCCGGTCCAGCCTTTTTAAATAACTGGAGGAGGCTCTGTACACCATAGAAAAGTCCTGCCTTGCTATTACCTGTTATGCGCACTTCCTGCGGGGAAACCTTCAGCAGGTAGCCCTGTTTGTTTAATTCAAGGTCTGTAGTTCCTTTAATAATACCTGGCTCCACGGCCAATATGATATTTTTTGAGCCGCTTCCTTTAAACTTAAATCCGTGAAACTTTTCAACAAATTGGACCAGCTCTGTTAGTGAAATATCACTTCCTACTTTCGATACAATTTGCCAGGAGTCGTCCAATATTATATTGTTCGAAGTTAATTCGGCCTGCTGTGGTGTTGGGATAATTGAATAACCCAAGTGATGCAAAAGAGAATCCGGGTCTTTTGCTGCGAAGGCACTTTCCTTTAAAAGAATTAAAAGAATAAGACTAAGCATCACCCTGATTTTACAACAAACCGTTCTCTTACTTATAACAACTGCATTTTCAACACCTTTTATTTGTATCATAATTATATTGAAAGAAACTTTTAGCATTTCGGATAATGATGGCTACAACACCTATTTTTTGCTATTATAAATCACCTCTTTTTAATGCTGTTACCGCGTGATCAACCGCCCTCGCTGTAAAAGCCATAAAGGTGAGTGAAGGATTTTGTGTTGAAGTGGACGTCATACAAGCCCCGTCTGTTACATACACATTTTTGCAGGTATGCAATTGGTTCCATTTATTTAAAAGCGATGTTTTGGGATCATGTCCCATTCTTATACCGCCCATTTCATGAATGTCTATTCCAGGGTTTTGGGTAGAATTGTGCGTTTGAATATCTGTAAAACCTGCTACGGTGAACATCTCTGTGAATTGTTCAAAATAATCTGCTTTCATTTTTTCATCGTTTTCATCATACACCACAGATATTTTTAATAAAGGAATTCCCCAGTCGTCTTTTTTCGACTGATCGAGGCTGACAAAATTTGTTTCCTTGGGGATAGTTTCGCCCATCATATGTGATCCTACGCGCCAGGGGCCAATGCCAGGATTTTGAAGATGCTCTTTAAACTTAACTCCAATACTATCTGTTTGGGCACCTGAACTCCGGTAGGCAGAAAAGCCGGATGCATAGCCCCGCAGAAAATCTGTTTCCTGTTTAAATAAGTTTCTGAACCGGGGCATGTAACCACCGCCCGCAGGGTTTCTACCAATGGTAGTAAATTCCTTCAGCCCATCGAATTGTGCACTTATGCGGGCACTGTAATTATGAAAAGCTACAAATTTGCCCATCAGGCCGTTTTCATTTCCGAGGCCGTTTGGGAAGCGGGGAGAAGTAGAATTAAGCAATAATAAATTGCTGTTTAAGGCGCCGGCATTTACAAAAATTACATTGGCGTAATATTCAATTGACTCTTTAGTATTGGTATCAATCACCCGTACGCCCGTTGCTTTGCCTTTTTGCTCGTCATAGATCACTGAATGCACTACGGAAAAAGGACGCAATGTCAGGTTACCGGTTTTTTCCGCCCACGGAATGGTAGACGCATTACTGGAAAAATAGCCACCCAACGGACAGCCCCTGGTACAGAGTTCGCGACTTAAACATTGACTGCGGCCCTGCTCCAGGTGTACCGGGTTCGGCTTTGTCAGGTGAGCCATCCTCTCGCTGATCACATGTCGGTGCTCATATTTTTCGACCATCTTTTTTTTGAAATAATCTTCCACAGCGTTCAATGGAAATGGAGGGAGGAACTCGCCATCTGGCAACTGAGCCAGGCCATCCCGGTTGCCTGCGATACCTGCAAACTTTTCTACATGGCTGTACCAGGGAGCCATGTCCTTGTAGCGTATCGGCCAGTCAACAGCAAAGCCATCGCGCGCGGGGCCTTCGTAATCAAAATCGCTCCAACGTTGCGTAGCTCTTGCCCACATCAATGATTTGCCACCAACCTGGTAGCCCCGGATCCAGTCAAAAGGCTTTTCCTGTATATAAGGATGCGCTTCATCCTTTACAAAAAAATGCGCGGTATCCTCTCCATAAGCATAACAGCGGTTTATAATAGGATTTGCCTTTTTTTCCGTAAGGGGCATTTCTCCAAGATGTCCAAATTCGAAGGGGTACATATTGGCCGTAGGATAATCTTTTATATGTTTCACATCCCTGCCTCTCTCCAATACCAACGTCTTAAGTCCTTTTTCAGTGAATTCTTTTGCCGCCCAGCCACCACTTATTCCGGAACCGATTACGATCGCATCGAAGGTGCGTTGTTTAACGGTGCTCTTTACATCTCCCATATACTACAGTTTATAGGTTTTTTACAGGATAATACCCGTCGTATTTTTCAGACGGAATAAATTCATATTTTATAACTTTTTTCATCACGTATTCAGAATTTAAATACCCCTGGATGGTTCTATCTTTCATTATTTCATAGAAATCCAACACCTCTTTAGAATACCCCTTTTTACTTTCAATATCCAGCAGCACTTGTTGCTGCTGAACTATGGTACAGTTGATAAAAGATTGATCAAATTGTTTGCGGGTGTTGTTTTCCAGGTGTTCTAAACCGGCAATAAAATTTTGCTGTACTTCTTTTTCATACATATCATCCAACATTTTTAAGGCAAATAAATGAGCGCCTACTTCTTTTGCTCCCGGTATATCTGTGGCGGGTATAATCGTGGAAGCTATTTCAGCAAGCAGCTTTTCCTGGTCTGCATTAATTGTAATGTTCTTTAATGCTACGGAAGCTTTACCTGGTGTGTTTTTACAGGAAGGCAAAAATATAATTCCTCCTGTAATGATTGCTAAAGTCCGGATGGCTGATCGTCTCTCCATATACTTTTACCTTATTGCATTTCTGAAATATTTTATACTCGCTATCACATCGGGCGTATTATTTTCCCAGTTACGTTCGTACTCGGCAGAGATCACTCCTTTAAAATTTTGCCGCTTTAATTCTTCGATAACACCAGCAGTGTTTGCTACGCCGGTACCCCAATGTACGTCCCGGTTTTCCTCGCCTGTATCTTTTCCTACAATAGCTTCGAGGTCTTTCATGTGTACGTGCAACACATGTCCTTCCAACTTTTTGAGACACGCCACCGGGTCAAGGTCGGAGCGTACCCAATGGCCGATATCAGCGCAGGCGCCTATGCGACTGCTGCTACCTTTTATGGCGGCAAGAACGGTGTCCGGGTTCCAGTAATGCTTCGGATACGGGTGGTTGTGAATAGCAACATTAATTCCGTACTCATCACAAAGCCGGGAGATAAAAGCTAAATCCTTTTCATCCGGCTCTGAAGTAAAAGTTTGTATTCCCATTGATTTGCCAAAATCAAACAACTTGCGCCATTCATCGTTGCTGCCGGGAGTAATGACGCCGTATGCAATAAGCTTTAACTTCTTATTTTCCAGCGTTTTTAAAATTTTTTGTTGAGTAGCTGCATCCATGTGATAATCCATGGTTCCCTGGATGCCTTCCCCTATAATTTGATCCGGGTAACATTCTACATATTTTAATTGGCAGCTGTCAATTTTATCCAACGACTGTAAAAATGTAAACCGGTTGAATGTATAGGTGCCGGCCCCTAACTTCCATCCCAATTTTGTTTCAGGATTATCTATTGAGGAAAGATTATTATTTTGACCATTGTTACATCCTGTCAACGTAACAAAGGTCAATGCTAAAAACAACAATGATAGGTTTTTCATTAATAATGTATTTGATAAACGCCTTCCGTCAATTACTTAAGAAAGCGCCTGTATATTTTGGTAAGTAAACCCGGGTATCTCAACCCGAGATTCTGTTAAAACCGTGCGTAACAGTCTCCCGTTACACGGCTCCGGTTATCCAACCGTTGGTCTTGATCCGAGTTGTGACCAATGAGCGAACAG
>JBDSLD010000064.1:0-26291 GCA_039916545.1 Ferruginibacter sp. | reverse complement strand
CACCGCCATCACTGGTAAAATAAATATCATTGTTAAGGACCGCGAAGTTTGAGAAGCCATTCCAAAGTCCGACGTATGCTTTAAGAAAAATGGTTCCAGCCACAGTGCCATCCGTTGAATAAAGCCTTCTTTCACCAGCCGGGTCATTGGCCATAAAAAAAAGTTTGTTATTGGCAACAGTAAAAGCGGATGGGTAGCTTCCATTGGTGCCAGGATAAATGTTCATGAATATATGCGTACCGGCTACCGTTCCATCACTTACCCAGAGTTCCTGGCCATCTGCAGGGGTATAGCAATCAAAGTAAATTTTTCCCTTGTAGGCATATAATTTTTGGGTTTGCATCAATATCTGATCCACCAGTAAAATTGTAGTTGCCTCTGTGCCCTGTGTAACCCAAAGTTTCTGATAGCCGCTGTTATCTGCTGCGAGGAAAAACATTTTACCACTGGCAACTGTAAGGTTGTTGGGATAGGAATTTAGTCCACCGGGATTGATGTCTTTAACCATTTCCAATTGCTGCGCGTTTACAATAAAAAATAAGGGTAATGTGAAACTGATCAGTAGCAATAAATTCTTCTTCATAAAATTGTATTTAATATTTTAAAGTTAAAATATTATGTCAAATTCAAAGCGTCGGAAACGGCTAATTGAGTAACTGGTAAGTTTATATGTTTTACTGGCAGATGTATGTTGGTTACGTATAATTATTAAATAAAAATTAATTGATAAACAACGTTGGAAAAGACGTGATCTTTGATTCATATTAAGGCTGTTGCCTGGATGATAAATGCGAAAGATTAGTATAGCAATTGTATCAGGCGAAAAAAAATACATAAGTTTAATTGCCAATGCAGAACATCGACAAATAAACTTTGACTTCCCCCAAACAATTAATCATGAAAAGATCTTTACTATTCAAAAGCAAGCACTGATGACCAATTGGTATTTTATAATCAAAAGCGATTTTTTAGTAAAGGCATTTTTGGGTCTTCTTCCCTGGTAACAGTGTATAAGAAAAAGAAGTATCCTGACTACTTTCAAGCTTCGTCGGCAGAGGTCGTAAGGTAGCTGAAATTCCGATGACAACAGCCAGGTTGATATTAGCTGGTTTATAAATAAGTACATTTTGACAAGAAGAAGTATCTCGTTGAGGTGAAGTTCCAGGACCTGGATGCCAGGCGGACCTTTAATCAGTCGGCAAAAGATATATTTAATTAATTCCGAAACTGCGGCCGTCAATACCTTTAATAACACAGCAGGTCCGCCATCAATAGCGGGTGAATTAATTGTATACAGGCAGAGTTTCATTCGGGCTGTGCAGTGCAGCCAATATAGCAGAGTTGGAGCTTCCAAGCGTTCGAAATCTGACAACGTAATAATTAATCCCCAGGCGCTGGGCGCTGCCCTGTGTCTCTAATTTAATGTATAGGCCCTGGTTTCGAACACATACGGGCTCCAAAATTTCGAATACTTTTGATGTGCCCTACGCCCATGAAATCCGACATAATCAGTTTGAACATTTAAGGCTCTGGCCCCGCTCGTCTATATCTTTCATTGATCAATTGTAATCAAAATTTTTAGTACCGCTTCATCAACTCTTTCCCTCCTATCTTTTTAAAAACATTTTTTTAATTGAAAAACTTGTCCCTACCTTTACACATCAGATGACCTGATGACTATGGATACAATCGTAAAAAGAAGTGGTGTTTGTGACGAGGTGGTCAGCAAATTGCAACGGCAAATTGCTACCGGTAAATTAAAGAAGGGGGATAAACTTCCTTCTGAACCTATGCTGATGGAACAATTCGGCGTGGGCAGGTCAAGCATACGTGAAGCCATCAGGATACTGGCAAATACCGGTTTGCTAAAAGTACAGCAGGGGCTTGGTACTTTTGTGGAAATGCAAAACGGCACACCGTTGCAATGGTACCATCGCCTGCAAAACAGCAATGCAAAAGACCTGAACGAAGTAAGACAGTTGCTGGAATTAAAAATAGCCGAAAAGGCCGCAGTTAACCGCACACAAAAAGACATTGTAATACTTACCAAACTATTAAAGAACAGACTGGCTGTTGCCCAAAAAAACCTGGTAGATGAATGCATTGAAGCAGATATAAAATTTCATATCGCAATTGCAGATGCAGCCAAAAATGATATACTCGCTGATCTGTATAAGACCATTGCCGCACAAATAAAGAAGTCATTTACACAAGCATATAGCAACACGGAAGTTTTTATTCTGAAGCATTCAATGCATGAAGACCTGCTAAACAGTATTATTGATAGGGATCCTAAAAGAGCCTGGGAATGTGTAGCGCGGATCACCGGGCAATTAGCCTGATCTTTTTTATAAGTACCCGTGATTGAATATATAGACAGCAATACATGCAGTCATGAAAATGACTTACCCGCATATGAAATTTCATTTCGATCGCTTGCCCCATGAAATTATTATAAAAGTTTTTATTTATGAGGTTTTACCAAGGTAACAAAAAACACCTGTTCCTGTTGATCGTGGGCATGGCCGGCTTACGGGTAGTACATGCGCAGGAACAAAAGATATTACCGCTTTCAGAAGCCGTGAAAACGGGGCTTCAAAATTACCAAAGCATAAAGGCAAAGCAACATTATTTGCAGGCATCCGCCGAGCAGGTGAAAAATACCAGGAACGAATATTTACCCAATATAACAGCATCCATCCAGCAGGATTATGGCACTATTAACGGGCAATTCGGCCCTTCCTCCGCATATGGCGCCGCGGGCACTGCTTCCTCCGGCCCAACTTATAGCAGCCAAAGCTGGAGCGCTGCTTTTGGGGGCGTATATGTACTGAATACCAACTGGGAAGTCTTTTCTTTTGGGCGGCTCAGGTCAAGGTTAAATTATGCCGCGTCACAGGTTAGTAAAGATTCCGCCGACCTCGCGCAGGAACAGTTTATTCAAAGCGTGAAAATATCGGGCGCTTATCTGAACCTGCTGGTAACTCAAACCCTTTTAAAAAGCGCCGCCGCCAACCTGGAACGTGCGAAGTACGTACAACAGGTTGTAACTGCCCGAACCAAAAGCGGACTAAATGCCGGAGTTGATTCTTCCATTGCGAACGCGGAAGTTTCTAAGGCTAAACTGGTTCTTATTGACGCCACTTCCAATGAACAACAATTTAGCAACCAGCTGGCGCAACTGATGAATATAGCTCCCTCCCGGTACATTGCTGATTCCGGTTTTTTAAAGGCTTTACCGGCTACTTACACTACGGAATTTGATGTGGAACAAAACCCCCAGGTAAAATTTTATAAAAGCCGCGTTGATCAAAGTAATTATTATGCTGATCTTTTAGCCAAAAGTATTTTACCGGGATTAAACCTATTCGGTATTTTTCAAACCAGGGGCTCCGGTTTTGATTATGATTACACTGCTGTCAACGAAAATTATAGCAAAAATTATTTTAGCGGTATCAACCCGACCCGCACCAATTATGTAGCCGGTTTATCCATTGCCTGGAACATTATGAGCATCGCTAAAATAAAACACCAGGTGACAGCGCAGCATTTTGTTTCAAAAGGCTTGCAGGATGAATACGAATTAGTGAGCACCCAACTAAAGGATCAGTTAGTGTTATCCGAACAACGTATCGAAAACAGTCTGCAGAGTTGGCGTGAAGCTCCTGTTCAATATAAGGCAGCGTCAGATGCCTACCTGCAGAAATCTGTATTGTACAAAAATGGATTAAGTAATGTCATTGATTTGCAGCAAGCTTTGTACCTGTTGAACAGGGCAGAAACGGATATGAGTGTAGCATACATAAATGTATGGCAATCACTGTTGCAAAAGGCAGCCGCTTCCGGCGATTTTGATCTGTTTTTAAAACAGGTGCGATGAGGGTAAAGAATAGTATCGACCATTACTTTTCTGTCGCTAAACCTCCTGCCAACCGGGCTAAATATTTATCATCCGGATCATTGCTCCAAAACCTTTTTTATGAATTTAATTAGAACCGCTTTACGTAAGCCCATTTCAATTTTGGTTTTGGTGGCAGCACTATTTTTCTTTGGTATCAATGCCGTACGTACGATCAAGATCGATATTTTCCCGGACATGAAAATGCCGGTTATTTATTTATCACATCCTTATGGTGGTTATACTCCGGACCAGATGGAATCTTATTTTGGCAAAAGCTACGTTAATTTGATGCTGTATGTTTCCGGTGTTAAAAGTATTGAAACTAAAAACATCCAGGGCCTCACCCTGATGAAGCTGACTTTCTATGAAGGCACTAATATGGCACAGGCAGCTGCAGAAGTTTCCGCATTCAGTAACAGGGCCCAGGCAATTTTTCCACCCGGTTCGCAACCTCCTTTTATTTTACGTTTCGATGCATCTACTTTACCTGTCGGACAATTGGTTTTGAGCAGTCCGGGCCGAAGTAATAATGAGTTGCTCGACTTTGCCAATGTGTACGTTCGCTCCTCTTTTTCTTCCATCCCGGGCCTGGTATCGCCAGCGCCCTTTGGTGGAAATCAGCGCACCGTTGTTATAAAAGCTGACCCCGAGTTAATGCGTTCGCACAACCTGACTACTGACCAGCTGGTAGAGGCATTAAGAGTTAATAATCAAACCTCACCCGCAGGGAATGTCCGCATCGGCGATAAAAATTATATCACGCCGGTAAATACGACCATAAAAAATGTAAAGGATTTTGGGGATATCCCCTTGTTCAAAGGTGGGGTACAAAACCTTTACCTGAAGGATGTGGCGACTGTAGAGGACGGCGCTGATATCACTACCAGCTATGCGCTGATTAACGGCAAACGGTCGGTTTACCTGGCTATCACAAAATCAGCCGATGCCTCTACCTGGGATGTCGTTCAAAATCTAAAAAAGGCGATCCCGCGTTTCCAGGCTTTATTACCTGCAGATGTAACATTGTCTTACCAATTCGACCAGTCGGGTTACGTGATCAATGCTGTAAAAAGCCTGCTTAGTGAAGGCGTCATTGGTGCTATCCTTACCGGCTTAATGGTGCTGTTATTTTTGGGTGATCCGAGGGGCGCTTTGATCGTTATCCTTACCATTCCGATTTCTATCATATCAGGCGTCTTATTCCTTTCGCTCTTTAATCAAACGATTAATATCATGACGTTGAGCGGCTTGTCGCTTGCCATTGGGATATTGGTGGATGAATCGACGGTTACGATCGAGAACATACACCAGCACCTTGATATGGGTAAGCCCAAAGCGCTTGCAATATGGGATGCCTGTAAGGAAATTGCTTTTCCAAAACTGTTAATCCTCTTCTGTATCCTGGCCGTATTTGCCCCTGCTTTTACGATGAAAGGCATCCCTGGCGCACTGTTTTTACCGTTGGCGCTCGCTATTGCTTTCTCCATGATCGCATCTTATTTTATGGCGCAAACATTTGTGCCCATTATGGCCAACTGGTTAATGAAGGACCATATAAATAAAGATAAAAGAAAGGCGACTGAAGACGAGCAATTTGTCGCCACCGGTTTTACGGCTGCCGATGAAGCAGACACCTGGAATGAAAAGCGTGTATTGGTAGAGGAACCGGTAGCACGTAAGTTAACTCCATTTGATAAATTCCGTAATCGCTTTCTTCGTTTTTTGAACAGGCTTTTTCCGTATTCCATGGCCGTAGTGGCGGGTTATTTGATAATTATTTCAGGCATCGCGTTTTTATTGTTACGCAGTATCGGGCGGGATGTATTGCCGAAGGTAAACGCCAGGCAGTTCCAGGTAAGACTGCGTGCGCCGGATGGTACGAGGGTTGAAAATACGGAGCTGGTAGTAGTGAAATCCCTGGCGGTTTTGGATAGTTTGGCAGGCAAGGAAAATATAGCCATTACCTCCGCATTTGTCGGGCAACATCCCGGATTATTTTCTACCAGCCCGATCTACTTATTCATGGCCGGTCCCCATGAAGCCGTATTACAAGTGCAGTTAAAAGAAGATTATAAAACAAACCTGGAAGAATTCCAGGATAAGTTCAGGAACAAAATGAAAGCGGCGCTGCCGGATGTAAAGATGTCTTTTGAGCCCATACAATTAACTGATAAGATATTGAGCCAGGGTTCTCCAACGCCAATCGAAATAAAGGTAGCCGGCAAAGACAAGCAGTTGAATGAAACCTATGCCAATAAACTGATAGAAAAGTTGAACCAGGTACCTTACCTGCGGGATGTGCAGATAGGGCAGGCTACCAAATATCCTTCCATCAATATTGAAATTGACCGTATAAAAGCTGCCCAGTTAGGTGTGGATGTATCAGATATTTCCCGATCCCTTACTGCCTCTACTTCCTCCAGCCGCTACACAGAAAAAAATGTATGGATCGATCAGAAAATAGGACTGAGCTATAGCGTACAGGTGGAGATAGCCGAGAATAAAATGAACAGTACAAATGATATCAGTGAGATACCGGTATTAAAAAATCAATCCCGCCCGGTGATCGGCGATGTGGCTACCATTACTACCGGCACGGCCCACGGAGAGAACGATAATGTCGGCGTAATACCCGTATTATCCGTGACAGCCAACCTGTATAAAAAAGACCTGGGCCATGCCACACAGGATGTGGACGCAGCTATCAAATCACTTGGGCCAATGCCCCGGGGACTAACCATGCAGGCAAGGGGGTTAAGCGATGTATTGACTGATACGCTTGATAGCCTGCAATCAGGTTTGATCGTGGCTATCGTGGTGATATTTTTAATGCTGGCCGCCAATTTCCAGTCTTTTAAAGTTTCGTTGGTGGTGCTGGCAACAGTGCCTGCAGTACTGTTAGGCTCATTGTTATTATTAACACTGACCGGTTCTACATTGAACCTGCAATCATATATGGGCATGATCATGTCTGTGGGCGTGTCTATTTCCAATTCGGTGATATTGATCACTAATGCCGAGCAGTTGCGAAAGCACAATGGTGATGCCGTTAAATCGGCCAAAGAGGCCATCTCGCTACGCATGCGTCCCATACTGATGACAAGTGTGGCAATGGTCGCCGGTATGATTCCAATGGCTTCGGGGTTTGGTGAAGGAGGCGACCAGGCATCCCCGTTGGGCCGCGCCGTTATTGGCGGCTTAATTGCTTCTACCTTTGCAGCCTTGTTTATCCTGCCATTGGTATTTGCCTGGGTACAGGGTAAAACCACCACACAATCTGTATCACTTGATCCGGAAGATATTGAAAGTAAACACTACATACCATCTTTATATGCGAAGAAATAATATGATATTCAGGGCCATCGTTCCGGCTGCCATTTTACTGGTTGGCGGATTGCAAAGCTGCAGTTCAACCGATGCAAAAAAAACAGGCGATAAAGATACTGCCGTACAGGAATCGCCTGCCAGGCCTACGTTTGTGTTGCAAAGAGGAATGCTCTCCTCCACGCTCGATATACCAGGCGAATTGAAATCTTTTCAACAGGTGGACCTGTATGCCAAGGTAAATAGTTTTGTAAAAAAATTGTATGTAGATGTAGGTTCGCAGGTAAAGCAGGGGCAATTACTGGCACTTATGGAAGCGCCTGAAATCAGTTCACAGCTCGCAGGTTCTGAATCAAAACTACAATCTTTCGAAGCATTGTACCAGGGAAGCAAGGCAACCTATAACCGTTTATTGGAAACCAGTAAAACGCCGGGTACCATTTCGCCCAATGAACTGGAACTGGCCCTGGCAAAACAAAATTCCGATCTCGCGCAATTGAATGCGGCGAGGGCAGCCAACAGAGAAATTACCGATAACAGGAATTACCTGGAGATCAGGGCGCCGTTCAACGGAGTGATCAGTGCGCGCAATGTAAGTACCGGCGCCTATGTAGGGCCATCCGGAAAAGGTTCTGAGTTGCCGATGTTTTCGTTGCACCAGCAAAATAAATTACGATTGGCAGCTTCGATACCGGGTGCCTACACAGGCTTCCTCAATGATAAAAGTGAAATTAATTTTACGGTCAATTCCCTGGCGGGAGAAAAATTCACGGCAAAGATCGCCCGCTTATCAGGAGCGCTCGATAACCGTTTGCGTTCGGAAACCATAGAAATGGATGTAGACAATAGCAGCAAAAAATTATTGCCCGGTATGGTAGCAGAAATTTCTATCCCGCTACCCGCCCGTGACAGCTCTTTTGTAGTTCCCAAATCCGCAGTCGTTAACTCCACGCAAAAAGTATTTGTGATAAAAAAAGAAAATGGAAAAGCGGTATGGATTGAAGTAAAAAAAGGACGCGAGGCGGATGGCAAAACTGAGATCTATGGCAGTTTACAACAGGGTGATACAATCATTACTACCGGCAGTGAAGAGATACGTGAAGGGATGGTCATCAAATAATTTGTAGTAGCCTGTGAGCACAGGCATTAACAAATCTTATGGCCTGCATTTTAATTTTTCATCAGTCATTTGGGTTATGCAGGGGCATGCTTGTATGCATTTACCTTACCACTTTTTGAAATCTTTTATTGGTGGGCCAACCCTCTTAAAACCATGCTCTTCCCTTAATTTGTCCTGCTCCTGCTCAGACATATTTTTCGCAACACCCTGGCTGATCTTATTGAAAAACTCTTCCATCTTACCTGCGGGCTGAAAGAACATTAATAATTTCCCTTCTCCCTCGCCGATCTTTGCAAAACTGTGCGGTATCATTCTTGGGCCAAAAACACTGTCTCCTTTTTGTGCATGGTAAGTGGTATCTCCTACTTTGATTAAAAATTCACCCTGCAGCACATACCACCACTCGTCCTGTTCAAAATGATAATGATGGGCAGGCCCGCCTTCCTTTATCCTTTTTGATTCGAAAACATAAATGTCGCCATCCGTATCCTTTGCCGACACTTTACAATCAAAAGTATCTCCTTCAAAAAGGGAAATGCTTTTATCAATCCTGTCTTTTCCGGAATCAACTTTAAAGCCATTTTTAATTCTGAAATCTCTAATGGATTTAGCCATCATATTAAAAGGGGACGACATCAAAGCGCCCACCGTTACACATGCCTTCAGAAAGTTATTTCTTTTCATACCAGTAAACTTAAATAAAAAAAACAAGTCGGGATTGAAATTTTCTCCACAGGGTAGCCGTAGCCGTTACTTCAACTTTTTTTAAACAATTCTGAAAATTAACCGATTGATTGCCACTTTATATTTGGTCCTGGCTATTTATTTTTTGCAAAGGATAATCCCTTTTCAATAAAAGCGGCTTTAATTTTTTTTATGGCATCCTGGCCTAAGCCATGAAGCAGGGATATTTCCGGTTCATTGTACTTTGACAATTGTTCCAGGGAGGTTATACCCGCATTTGCCAGCGCGCGTTGTGCGGGTTTTGACAGTTTAACAGGCAGCTTATTTTGTAGTTTCATGCGCAGGCTTCGTATAAATTTAACAGGATTAAATCGCAGGGCTGATGGTATATCATCTCTGTTTCTTGCACAATTTTTTGATTCTACAGAAAACAGGATTTAAAATCACAGGAAATTATTAGCCCAAATACCTCTCTTTTATAATATTTATGTGATGCAATTCATGCCCTGCAATATGATATGCCAGTGCCCGTACTGATACACTGTAGCCATTCATAACACCCGACCTGGCAAGGGCTTCATCGGTGAGGCCGTTTAACAACGCGATAGCAGATTGCCTGACTGCCGTAAATTCTTCCAGTAAGCTAACCACGTCTCTTTCATTCGCACCGGAAAAATTTATGTATTTATCGGCATCAAAACCGGGTAATGCTGCCTGATCGTTCCTGGCAAATCTCAGTGCCCGGTAGCTATAGATCCGTTCCATTTCTACCAGGTGCATGATCACTTCCTTAATTGTCCATTTCCCTTCAGCATATTTGTACAGCAATTTTTCCGGGGATAGGGAAAGGATAAGTTTTTTGGTAGTTTCCAGGTTGACCGTTAAATGTTTCAACAGTTCCCCATCGCTGGAAATTAATGTTGCAAACATCGGCTCGTTGGACTGAAATTCTTTATCTACAGGTTTTTCAATTATTTTCATCGGAACAGAAAGATAATTTTAATGCCAATCGGATGTCCGTTATTTTTTCATCGGTTTTGCATACTTCAGGGTCCTTTTATCCCTGATCACACCTTTCCAGTTGAGACCAAAAGCAAAGTCATATTTATTGCCTGCGGCATCAATATAACATTCCATATCGCCCGGCACATCTTCGTTTTGTTCTTCCACAGTTTTCATATTTGCCGGCATCTGGAATGGCAAAAGGCCCGAGGGTTCGCTGGCTCCGGAAATGATATCAAGCAATGCCTGGTCCTGTATGCCAAAACTAATAACTATCCCTGCAATTTCTTTTTCAAACTCAGCTACAATTGCAGGATTTGAAAGTGCCATCGATACAATCACCGGTTTATAGCCCATCACCGCTTTTGTATCTAAAATAGTTTTCAGGTCTGCATTGTTGGAAGCTGTGATTGTTTTGCCTTTGTAAGAACGGTTAGTATTGGTGGGATCCACCACAGGATCACCGGCGGCAATGCTCTGTGCCCTGGAGTACGCTGCTGTATACGGGCCGTATTGTAAAGTGATGGGAACATAGCCATTGCCTTTTTCTTTGTCAGCCTTGTCGTAACCAACCCCACCTGCGGGCCCCTTTATAAAAACCAGGGCAACATCTGCTTTGGACGCATCGTCCGTAACAGTAAAATATTTTTTTAGCAGTTCCATATTTACCGGGTATTCCAGTTTTTCAGGAGTGGTATTTCCAAACCAATCTTTCGACGCGGGGGTAAAACGTTTGGGCACGTAAACTGTTTTTCCTTTCGCAACCGGCAATGCAGCCTTTGCATTTTTTAGTAAAACAACCGACTTTAACTGGGCCTCAAAACCGCTTTTCATAAATGCTGGTTTGCCAACAATTTTGGAAGAGACGGCCGGGTCGAGGTATGGATTTTCAAATAAGCCAACCTGGAAAATATTACGCAACAGGCGGGCAGCCGATTGTTCAAATCTTTTACGCATAAAACTTTCGCCATGTTCTTTAACACCCATTTGGTATGCTTCTAACACAGGGCCCGCCGCATTATTGCCGCCAAACTGGTCAACCCCTGCCATCAGTACTTTGTAGTGCCGTTCGGCAACGGATAGTTTTTCTACTCCCCAGGATTTGCCGGCAAAAATATCCGGCGTTTTTCCTTCATCGGCTGTTACGAGCCAGTCGGTACACACCACGCCATCGTAGCCGTATTTTGTACGCAACAAATCTGTAATAATATATTTACTATAACCATTGCCCACATTTTCTCCATTTTTTTTATCCTGGTCAAACGAAATAGTATAATAGGGCATTAGTGCAGAAGCCATTTTTGTCTTGCCTGTTAACTTGAATGCGCCATCGATAAAAGGAGTAAAATGCTGCTGGAAATTTTTTCCGGGATATACCGCAAATTTGCCGTACGCGAAATGTGCATCCCGGCCTGCTTCTTCCGGACCACCACCGGGCCAGTGTTTTACCATCGCATTTACACTATTGAAGCCCCACCCGCTTTTGATCTCTTTCGCCCCATAAGAAGTTTGAAAACCGTCCACATAGCCCCGGGCCATATCAACTGATAAAAGTGGGTTTTCGCCAAAAGTGCCATTAAACCGGCTCCACCTTGGTTCGGTAGCCAGGTCGATCTGTGGTGATAAGGCTGTTGCGATACCCAACGCACGATATTCCTGCGCAGCAATATTTCCAAATATTTGTACTATACCCGGATCAAAAGTAGCCGCCATGCCCAACTGCTCCGGCCACATGGAAATACTTCCACCGGCTCCCGCATTGTATTCGGTACTGGCTATTGCATTGTGGCGTGGATCCGAACTGTTGTTTGCCGGGATACCTAAACCCAGGCCCTCTACCAATGCCTGTACATTGTTATTCCAACGGGCCGCAATTTCCGGGCTTTGCAAACGCGTGACCAATATGTGCCGCAGATTATCTTCCGTGAGAAAAGTCTTTTGCTGATCTGTGATGTCGGACGCCTGCGCCCCGCTTTCAGGGAAAGCTTTGCCATGATAGGTGGCAGCTCCGAATCCTTTTGCATTGGCCGGCACCGCCTGGTGACCGCTATATAACATCAGGCCGGCTATTTGTTCCTTGCTCATTTTTGCAGCCAGGTCCGCTGCTCTTGTTGCAGGATCAAGTCGCCAGTCCTCGTATTTATCCAGCTGTCCGTTTTTGTTCAGGTCTTTAAAGTGAAGGCCATTGACGGTAAGGATTTTTACACCCGAAGCTGGAGAGTACCCTAATGTGGGGCCAGCCTTATTGATTATTGTTTTAAAGCTACTGGCAGGCGGAGCATCATTTTGCTGGGCAGCAATACTGCCAACTAAACCAGTAAGCAAAAAGAAGGACAGGGCATTTTTGATAGATCGGGCAAACAAGGGCGCAAGCATAATTAGCAAATTTCGTTATTCTAATATAAATACCAAAGCGGGTTAAAAATAGAGGTTTAATTTTTACTGCCAATAAATTGAGACAAAATCCGCAAATACCGCGACGAAAACAGGAATTCCTTATGATGCCGCGACACTTCATAAATCGCTGGCCAGGAAGATCCATAAGTTATTCGAAATATTGGTGCCAGGCGAAACGCTCCGAACACAAACCCATTTGCAAGTAGCCTTGAACTGATCATCAAACGACATACAACACGTCATAAGTGGGTGCCAGCGCGGTTTTCACTGGCGCAAGGTAGTAATTTTAAAACTACGAGCCGTGAAACCCTGCTGTAGAAAAGGGCATCTATTATTAGATCATTTGTTCTTACCCGTTGGAACTTACCCGCTTTATAACAAGCGTTATTCGAATAGGGAGATTGGTTGAGATCCTATTTTGTAGCGGCGAATGCACAGGTATTAACGAGTGATGGCCCTTTTATTGCAGCAGGGTTTTACGCATCCTGTTTTATTACCTGCCACCGCCTGCTGCGAAAACCTGGCTGAGACCCACTTGTGAATGATTCAGTGAAGCATGAAGTATTTGAGCACCCTGCTTTGTAGAAGAATAAACGGACGTACCGGTGACAGATAGCCGAAGAAAGAAATAGTAGAACATCTTGTCGAATCAATCACATTGTTAGCTGGATTATTATTTCACCCATTCTATTTTCACGGCCGATATGTTATCTGTTTCCAGCCTGGTATCTTGAATTACCTCAAAGTTATTTTTTAGATAAAAGTCCAGCGGCGATTTGTAGAATTGCCCGTTTCGTTTTTGATTGCTGTCATGATCTATGACCCAACCATTTAGTTTTGGATCTTTTTCTTTCAATTTGTTGAGCAGTGATCTGCCGAAACCGAGGCCGTGAATATTGTTTCCAAGTATGATCGCGAACCATCTTTCATCCTCCCTGGAAAAAGTAAATGCCCAGCCTGAAAGCTTACCCTCAGCATCAGTTAATAAAAAATGTTCCTGGTCTTCGAGGTTTTGCAGGTAATTTTCCAGGTCCGATAAATTATTGTGCCGTAGCTTTTCAGGGTATTCCTGGTTCCACAATGCCCTCACGCCTTCTTTTTGTTCTGCCGTGAGACTAAATTTTTGAATGATCTTCATGTAACGAATTTCATGTGTTGAGCCAGTTTATTTCGATCATGACATCAGTATTTATCATGTTAGCCAAGCATTTTTTCGAAGCATATGCTATTTTCAATGCCGGTATACTGGCCATAATTTGGAATCAATCTATACCCGCGCTTTTTGTACAATTCAATTGCTTCAGGTTGGCGTTTGCCGGTTTCCAGTACGCATTTTTGGTAACCTGCATCTTTCGCCCAGTTTTCTAATTCGCTCAGGATCCTGGTGGCAATTCCTTTTCCCCTGCTTACCGGCGAAGTGTACATCCGTTTCACTTCCATGGTTCCCGGCTCGAATTCTTTTATCGCACCGCAACCCACCGGTTGTTCGTTTTCATAAGCGACAATAGCATGTTTGATTTTATCAACTTTATTGAACTGATCGTAAAACGAATGATCAGCCCCATCTCTTTTTGCGAGATCCGCATCAAGGTATTCTACAAGTTTGATAAAATCCTGGTTATCTGAATCGCTCCTGATTATTTGATCATAGAGAGCCGTCATTATATTTTAACCGCCTGCCCTGTACCTGCGCTTTTATAAATAGCCTGCACGATCCGGATATCCTTTAAGCCCTCTTCGCCCGGAACCAGCATTGGCTTCCCTTGTTTGATCGACATCGCGTTATCATCCATTTGCTTCGCCTGTTGCCAGGGCACATCGTAAGGTGTATATATTTCTCCCAAAGGACTTTTGCCTTTTAAGCCATTGTATCCAGAGTAAGGCGCCATGTTGATCGTCCCTTTTTCGCAGGTGATGTCAAGAAAATTAATGTTTTCCCCGAAGCTTGTCTTAATATCTGCCAATACGCCACCGGGAAATTCGAGTGTTGCGACCGTAGTTTCATCGAGGCCATTTTTATAAATCTCCGGCCGGGTAGTAGATGTTTTTGCGGATACAACCGTTACAGGCTCCATGCCGGTTCCGCATCTTGCACCCTGTATGGCATATACGCCCATGTCATACATTACCCCGCCACCCATGGCTTTGGTCTGTTTCCAATGGTTGGTCCGGTCATCCCGGTAACCTGCGGCACAATTTAATTTTTGGACTTTCCCAAGCAAATGCCCGTTCACTATCCGCCGGTATTCCTGTGTATTCGGCTCGTGGGGAAGCCGGTAACCAATTGCCAGTGACCGCTTATTTTTATTGCAGGCATCGATCATATCCTGGCATTCCTGCACGGTCATTGCCATGGGTTTTTCGCACCACACGTGTTTGCCGGCATTGGCGGCTTTTATCACATATTCCCGGTGCATGGAAGGAGGAAGCACAACATATACAATATCGATATCAGGGTTATTGGCGATCTGTTCAAAATTTTGATAATTGTAAATGTTTTTGTCCGGGATATTATACTTTTTTTTCCAGGCTTCAGCTTTGGCAGGTGTGCCCGTAACTATACCTGCCAGGTAGCAACCTTTCGTTTGTTGCAGGGCCGGCGCCAGCAGATCAGTGCTGTAGTAGCCTAATCCGACCAGGGCGACGCCAAGCTTGTCTTTTGCGGGCCGGGTGCACGACAGCAAAGTATTAGGGGAATAAAAAATAGCGGCTCCCCCTAATGCAAGGTTCCTGATAACTTTCCTTCTTGATAGCTTATTCATTGTGCGGCTTTTAGTTGATTGAGATAATTAGCGATTCAGTTTTGGGCCATATCAATTTTCATCAACAATATAATAAAATTCCACTAATTTTCGCCAGGGCCGCAGGCAATGAAAATAATTTTTCTTGCCTGGCAAGAATTGCTGCGTTTAGGAAGGAGCCAAAAATTTATAAATCTTGAAGAATCTTTCCGAAATTTCAATACAAGAAGTTGGGTTAACAGTCGGGAACTTTCATAACGCCTGCATATCTTTTTGCAAAAATAAAGTATCCTGCTTCACTGCCCCCGGAAGGCACGACCCTGTTTTTGGCAAGCAGTGCCGGCTGCTGTCTGATTAATAGTTCACCTTTTTTTAATAAAAAATTAATTTCCAGCACGTTTTAATAAGTTAACTCCAATATAATAGGGCAATACAAAAGGAATAGCAGGAATCATAAATGGATAAAAAGGAAAGCCGTTGGTTATTATTACGTCGGGATAAAAACCATATAGCGCCACAAAAACGAAAGCCAAAAGACTTATTGTAATGTAAATCCGGGAAGACCCTTTTTTAAACCATCCTGCAGATTTTAATGCTGCCGCAAAGGCAGCTGTCGCAAGGTAGGTTAGAGACACATCAACTATTGATACCACAAGGAAAAGTTTTCTAACCGGCTGATGCCATTCAGGTAAACTATTTGAAGAAGATGCTTGACTTATTTTAAATGTTTCAAGTAAAAAGCTATGCCAATAGCTCATGTTTAAAATAAACAAGCTCATTGCGATAATGATAGCTATAAATCCAATAAGAGAAAAAATATTTCCAGTGGTGGCTTTGTTTTTTTCTCTTAGCACCGCAAAACCAAATGTCAATAGTACCCCGCCTGCTATCAGGAAAGAGTATCGGAGCTGCTGTTCAAAGCCGCGTGTTACCCATTCCGCGTATGTTGCCGGGGGAGAGCCCATTCCCGCAAAGATTGAGAAGAAAAGCCATGGGGCAATCAGCAAAAGTCCACTTACTGCAAAATACTTATTTTCCTCATCACCTGTTTTAATAACAAAAGCACCAAGTATCCATGAAGCCGTCAACATAAGAATGACATTAACGATCCATATTGGCAGGTAAATATTGTAACTGAGGTTATGAACTGTAAAACCAAGTAGGGCCGTTAAAACAGGAATGGTGAAAAGGTAAGCCTGGCTTATATCCCGATAAAGTATTCGGTTATGCATCAAACGAATTTACTAATAAAAACCATTTGCATCAAAGTCTTACCGATAACAATGCCTCAAAAGAAATAGTAGCCAACTACAATTGCGCCCTTTATGGCTCTTACGGGCAAATGCTTATGGAAATATTACAACACCTCCACCAGTCTTGAGTAGAGAATATTATTCCTTTGCTGTTAGTTAGTGCCAGTTGTTAAAGACAAGGCGTGGCAATATACAACTGGTCAGCCGACATCAAAAACTTGGCTCAAAATATGGCGCTATAGGAGACATATGCATGATCTTCTCGCACTCTTCAGGGGAAATGGGTTTTTCCACAAAATCAATTACCATCCCGTACAATTTTGATTTTTCATGATCTGCAGTGGCTACCGAAGAAGTTACCATTACAATATGAAACCTGCTTTTATAATTTTTATGATCGATCGCGTTCATCAGGTCCCAGCCATTCATGACGGGCATATTGATATCCAGCAGGATCAGGTAGGTATTCTTTTCGTCCGAATGCTGATCGAGGTAGGTAAGTGCTTCCTGGCTGGTGCCGAACATCAGTGGCTCAGCAGACAACTTGCTTTGTGTTACAACGATCTTGTGGAAGAAACGAACAGCCTCGCTATCATCAACAATTAGTACGGTCAGGCCCATTTATGTGTCATTTATTTTTCTGATTTTCAATTATCCATTGAGGTCGTGCCATACGGACGATTTTCCGGGTTTCTCAACTGCGTAGGAACGAGCACATGGATTCGTCACCTTCTGTGTTAAAAACAGAAGCAACCTGTATATTCAAAATTTAATAATAAATTTTATATGGGAAAAAGGACGGTCAATACACAACCTTTGCCTGGCTGTGATTCAAGTTGCATTTTTCCATTGTGGATCTCGGCTCTCGTGTTTATGTTTTGAAGTCCGACCCCCTTGGTATGTTTTGACGTATCAAAACCAACGCCATCATCTTTTATTGTAAGTCCAAGCTCACCGTCGGTTTGCTCAAGGGAAATATATACGTTTTGCGCGTTGGAATATTTAATGGTATTATTAAGTTGTTCCTGCACGATCCTGTAAATAGTCAGTTGCAGCTTATCGCTGGTTACACGCTCATTAAAATCTTTCCAGTGCGTAGTGAACTTCATTCCATTCGATTGCTGCTTGTTCATCCTGTTTGACTGCTGCTTAAATTCTATCCAGTTATTCAGGGAATCTATCAGGCCGATCTCAGAAAGCGTTGGCGGCATGATCACCTGTGATAAACTTTTTATTTCGTCGATCGCCATCAGGATATATTTCTTGCTGTTTTGCATAAATATCATGCGCTTATCGTCCTCACTGATTGCGCAGTCGATGTACAGGTTTGATGCTGCCAGTATCTGGTTGATGTTTTCAAGTAACTCGTATGCCATATGGCTTCTTTCCAGTTCCTGCGCCATGAGCACCGCATTTGTTTTTTCCCTGATTTTAAGCGCCTTTTGGTTCTCGATATGGATCTCTGATTCTATTTTATCAATAGAATTAACTATCGCAGCGGGTAATTTTTCCAGGTGGTCTTTTAAAACATAGTCATTGGCGCCAGCCTTGATTACGGACACCGCATATTCCTCCGAAACAGTGGCAGTAACTAAAATGAAGGGGATCTTCATCCCGCTTTGAAGAAAAATATTTAATGCATCTGCCGAATTAAAGGAAGGAAGCGTATGGTCTGAGAGAATAACATCTGGTGCAAATTCGATTATCGCCGCCACATAAGCTTCTTTTGTATCCACCACCAGTATTTCAGACTCAATATTTCCTTTTTTTAGTATCCTTTTCACAAGATCCGCATCGCTTTCTACGTCTTCCAGGTGTAATATTTTTATTTTTTTTATCATCTTCTTAGCTTTAAGAGAGAACTAATTTATGCTGAAGCGGAATGATTTCCAGGATTTGAATAATGGCCATTTTCTATCGATTTTTTAGTATCGAGTGTAAAATAAAACGTTGCTCCTTTATCTACAACTGATTCTGCCCAAATTTCTCCTCCGTGCTTTTGTATAATTTTATGAACAATGGCCAGGCCCACGCCTGTACCTTCAAATTCTTCCTGGCGGTGAAAACGTTGAAATACATCAAACATTTTGTTGTAGTACGTCATGTCAAAGCCCGCGCCGTTATCTTTCACAAAATAAGTTTTCCCCTTGTCCGTCTCGATCAGTCCCACCTCAACGATCGGGTCATCCTTTTTGGAAGAATATTTCGTGGCATTCATCAGCAGGTTTTGAAAAACCTGGCGGATAGTTACTTCATCCGCGATGGCCTTTCCCAGTTTGCCGACTTTGATATTCAGGTGATATTTACTTGAATGACCCAAATCGCCAATGACATCTTTTACGACCTTGTTGATGTCAATATAGGCTTTGTGCAAAGTCGTTTTCCCCAATCTTGAAAATTCCAGCAGGTCCTGGATAAGCCGTTCCATTTTTTTTGCATTGAACATAACCCGGGTAAGGATCCTGTTCCCATCGTCATCCATCCTGGTTTTGTGGCTCTCCAGCAATATCTGGGAATAACTATGAATCGCCCTCAACGGCGCCCTCAGATCATGTGAAACTGAATAAGAAAAAGATTCCAGTTCTTTATTGGCGGTATGAAGTTCCTTTGTCCTCCTCTCCACTCTTTCCTCCAGTTCATTGTTCAATTGCCTGATCTCTTCTTCTGCCTGTTTGTGCTTCGTGATGTCGAGTACTGTCCCCATCATTTTCAACGGCTTATCCATGGCATCAGCCGTAACCCGCCCGGTTATCAAAATCCAGTGAACAGAAAGGTCCTGCCAGATGATTTTTGTTTCAACGGACCAGTTTTTCGATATCAACGCCTCTTTGGCCGATTCCTCTATCATAATCACGTCATCAGGGTGTATATGCGCCAATAACTTTTTAAATCCCCAATCGGTCTGTAATTTATCATAACCGAATATCTGGTCATGCCGTAAATTACGCACTGAAATATCATTAATAAGGTCAAGTTCCCAAATACCAATGCGTCCGGCTTCCAATGCAAATTCAAGTCTTTCTTCTGCAATTTTTCTTTCCGTAATATCCACGCTGAGTACCAGGCGGGCAGTCATATTACCGATATTCATTTCATGGGAATTTACTTCCGCATAAATAATTGAACCATCTTTTTTCAAATGCTTCCAAATACCCGTGTTCCTCATTCCCAGCGTATCTGAATGATCCAGTTCCAGGAAGCGCTTTTTTTCATCGTCGGGCCTGATATCCAGGGTAGTCATAGAAAGGAACTCTTTCCTTGAGTAGCCGTAATGAACGATAGCGGCTTCATTCACGTCTTTAAATTTCATCGTCGGTATCTCAAGTACCCACATCGGCATCGGGCTGTTTTCAAAAAGCTTGCGGTATTTCTTTTCACTTTGCTGTAATTCCTCCGTTCTTTCTATCACCCTTTGTTCCAGTAACGTATTTAATTGCCTGATCTGTTCCTCTGTTTTTTTTCGTTCCGTGTTATCACGGGTGATTTTAGAAAAACCGATCACTACATAACCTCGTTTTAAAGCAGTGATCACAACATTGGCCCAAAAAAGAGTACCATCTTTTTTAACTCTCCACCCTTCACTTTCATACCTGCCTTCCTTTGTTGCGATGGCCAGTTCTTGCGCCGGTAAATTTTTTTCGATAGATTCCGTTGTATGAAAGACCGAAAAGTGCTTACCAATGATCTCATTTTCTGTATATCCCTTGATTCTTTGCGCCCCTTCATTCCAGCTACTGATGTTTCCTTCGGGCGAAAGCATGATGATTGCGTAGTCGTGGACTTCACTGGTTAAAAGCCGGTAACGTTCTTCACTTTCTTTTATTGCCTGTTCAGCCTTTCTTCTTTCTGTAGCATCCCGGGAAAACCCGATAAATAAGAAATCATCCTTAATTTTTACGGGCGAGACAGTAAAATCCACAATAAGCGACGTATTATTCTTACGTAAAACACGCAACATTGTCGTCCTTGTCAAAACATCGCTTTGCCCGGTTTTCAAAAACTTTTTTACCTCGGCAATATATTCCTGCCGGAATTCTTCCGGAACAATCACTTCGTTTAATACTTTTCCTAACACTTCCTCTTCCTGCCAGCCAAACATTTTTTCGGCCGCCGGGTTCCATTTTACAATAAAGCCTTTACTGTTGATGACTATAACAGCGTCCGGGGCATTTTTATAAATGGTCTGTAATTGCACATCGTTTTCCCATTCGGCGGTTGTTTTATACGGCTGGCCGGTAACGGCTCCAACTATTTTCTCTGGCTCGGGAACTACGGCAGCAGGAAATACCTTTCCAATATAAAATACCAATACCCAGCTAATAATGCCTGTCAGCAAAAGTATAGTCGTATTAAACCGGTAAATGGGAAACCAAAATGAAAGCGCACTTAAAAAATGAACAATGCCTCCGGCGAAAAAGAATACAGCAAGCAGGTAATACAACCGGGAGATCTTTGATTGGCTTTTTTGTTGTTGCCGTATGATTAAAATGGGAAGGATGAAGTAAGCGGACCATATTGACAATTCACTGATGATATAGGTCCAGCCATGTACACTACCCCAGCTACCACTGTTCCAGTTTGATGGCCAGTCAGTGTAATCAAAGAGTCTTGAAAAAAAGTCGACAAGCTGGTTCATTGGTAATTGTTATGCTTCATATACGGTTTTACTAATATTTTTATTGCCCACTGGTCTACTTTTCCCTGAAGCAACGAGGAAGCCCATTATTAAAACTAACATTCAGCGTGGATCGAATACAGGAGTATGAAGCCAGTTACTATACTCGGGCAACCAACTTTCGGCATCAAATTGTAAGGGAGGTTGGTTATATAAAAATAAGACAGATTCGGCGAAATGTCGTATAAACTAAATAATAATTTGTAGTAAGTTGGTTTACAAACAACGGCAACTAAGTTTTTCATAACTGCAAAGCAAATAAAGACCTGGTTTCATTTAAAGCATTGGTTTTGTTTTGGTGATTGACAACTGGCAAATCCTGATGGTGCATTGATAATTTATTTATGGAGCATGCGGTATATAAATTGCATTTTATAAATCATTTCAGGGGCTTGCGTTTTGCATGGATGTATAGTCAACTGGTTTAAAATAATGGATATTTTAGAAGACACCTGGTTTTTGTGGTATTTAAAATATACTACCTAAAGACCAGTTCAATCGGCACAACCTGAAATTATGTTGAAAAGAGCCCCACGATGGAGCGGGGATAACTCCTGCTGTTCTGGCTACAAAGAGGTAACTCCAATGGAGTTTGGAGCTACCTAAGCTTTGTATTTAATTCCGGATCCATCGCCCAGGCAGATTTACGGTGTTATATAATTTCTTAACTTAATGACAATGTCATAAATGGGATTTTTCAAGTTAACACGCAGTATAAATTTAACTGTCGATGCAACCAATGTTGCAATATTTTCGGCCTGATCCATTCTTAATCTACACGTATTACCTGCGCATAAACTGCTTTTGACTAAATTTGATATTCATTTTAAAAATAGCCTTGAATAAGATCCTGATTATAGACGATGAAGAAAAACTCCGCTCCCTTTTAAGCCGGATCATCAGCCTGGAGGGATTTACTGTGATTGAAGCCGGAACAATAAAATCTGGAACCAGGTTATTGGAAAAAGAAAAAGTAGATATCATATTATGTGATGTAAAACTCCCGGATGGAAACGGTGTCGATTTTGTTGCAACCATAAAGCCTCAATACCCCGGTGTCGAAATTATCCTGCTTACCGCGTACGGCAATATCAGGGATGGCGTGCAGGCGATGAAGAACGGTGCTTTTGATTACCTCACGAAAGGTGACGATAACGATAAGATCATTCCTTTACTTAACCGTGCAATGCAAAAAGTGCAAATGCAAAAACGCATCGGTCAACTTGAACAACAGGTCGGTAAAAGATACAACTTTGACAGTATTCTGGGGAAGTCGCCGCTTATATTGGAAGCTGTCGCGCTGGCAAAAAAGGTAGCGCCTACGGAAGCCGCGGTTTTATTGTTAGGCGAAACCGGTACCGGCAAAGAAGTGTTTGCGCAGGCGATCCACAACAGCAGCAAAAGATTTGGAAACCCGTTTATGGCGCTGAATTGCAGCGCTTTTAGCAATGACCTCCTGGAGAGCGAGATCTTCGGACATAAAGCCGGTGCTTTTACAGGGGCCTTAAAGGATAAAAAAGGCCTGGTAGAAGAAGCTTCTTCCGGTACGTTGTTTTTAGACGAGATCGGTGAAATGCATTTTGACCTCCAGGCAAAATTGTTACGCGTACTGGAAACCAGTGAATTTATAAAAGTGGGAGATACAAAACCTACCAGGGTAGATGTAAGGATCATTACTGCCACCAACCGTAATCTTCAACAGGAGGTTAATGAAGGCAAATTCCGGGAGGATCTTTTTTACCGCATCAATGTATTTACCATTTCGCTACCTGCTCTAAAAGATAGAAAAAATGACATCCCGGTACTGGCTGAATATTTCCTGAAAGTATTTGCACAAAAATTAAATACAAAGATCGATTCGATGAGTAAAGATTTTAAGGAACGCCTGCAGCAACATGAGTGGAAAGGCAATATACGGGAACTAAAAAATGTGATCGAGCGCGCAGTCATACTATCAGCCGGTACAGAACTAACGGTAGATGGCCTACCCCTGGAAATGCAGCACCTGCATTTTAACCAGCAGGCGCTATCTGCATTTGATCTTGCCAGTGTAGAAAAATTACATATCCAAAGAGTACTGATCCACACGAAAGGTAATAAAACTGAAACAGCCAAATTGCTGAATATCGGGCTAACAACGCTATATAGAAAAATTGAGGAATACGGGTTGACGGCTAATGCTATGTGAGCAATTTTTGCAATAGCGGGCCATGGCACTATATCTTTAGAAGAACCCTTAGTACGCCAGTACATGCTCACCAGCTGATAAAGCAATCCTTCGTTTCCAGTTAAATCTCCCGGGCATCATACCGAAATGACAATGACCCTTCCATTTTGGAAGGGTTTTTTAATTGTTTTTTTTACCCGGTTTTATAGCTATTTCGCCGTAACGCTCTGCTGTATTGATTTTTACCGTTTCGCTGTCATAATATGCCTTTTGAGGTACATTTTTAGCAACAACCTTGTTCTAAAAAAAAGAACATGATCAATCAGTATGAGGTAGCAGCTTACCTGGCGGATGAACTGCCTGAAATAAACGGGAACCTCAAAAAAATCACACCAGCCCTCAATGTTTTTAAAAGTATCCAGTGCCTGTCTGATTATACCAGAAATAAAGTGATGCAACACGATCTGCGGGTAGTTAAAAAATGTTTCGAGATCGCCGACAATATTTATTTCAGGGGCAATGGTTTAGTCCGCGACGCGATAGAAAATGTATTCGTGTACTCCTTTTCATCCTTATTCAACCTTACTGACAGGAAAGAGAAAAAAGAACTGCAGGCCCTTGTGCCAATGTGCCTTTATACGGCTTATGTGCACCAGGTATTTAAATCAGGGATTTAACGCATCACCTTAATCTTCACAATAATTAAAAAGACAATTTATGATCACCCTTTTGTTAATCCTTGCCGTGCTTTTATGCTTTGGGCTATTTTTTAAATCAATCGATTTTTTCGAAAATATTTAACTGGTACCGGACATGACCGGAAATAACAATTAAACTTAAAAAACATGTTTGTAATACTATTTATGCTCTCGATCGCCGTATTTATCTACCTGGTGTATGTTTTATTGAAACCAGAAAAATTTTAATCTCAAAAAAGAAATATGAACACAGAATTAACAGGCATCATCGTCACTTTTCTCCTCACCGTAATGCTCGCTTACCCACTCGGAAAATACATTGCAAAAGTATTCGGCGGAGAAAAGACATGGCTCGATTTTATGAAACCCGCAGAGCGTTTCATTTACCGGATATCAGGCATTAACCCTGGGCAGGCAATGAACTGGAAAGAATTTTTAAGGGCCATGCTCACTATAAATATGTTATGGGTAGTGTATGCCTTTTTTATGTTTTTAATGCAAAATCATTTGCCATTGAACCCGGATGGAAACCCTGGCATGACGCCAGATCTGAGTTTTAATACGGCAATCAGTTTTGTTGTCAATTGTAACCTGCAGGACTATTCAGGTGAGACCGGCCTTACGTATCTTACCCAACTGTTTGTAATTACTTTTTTACAGTTTGTGAGCGCTGCAACAGGTATAGCCTGCCTGGTTGCGCTCTTTAACGGGCTCAAACAAAAAAGCACTGACAACCTGGGTAATTTCTGGCAGATATTTACGATCACCATTACCAGGATACTATTACCGCTATGTATTGTAATTGCAATATTACTGGCATTCAATGGTTCACCTGCGAGCTTTGATGGTAAGGATACGATCACCACGTTACAGGGGGATACCGTACAGGTTTCGCGTGGCCCTGCTGCGGGAATGATCGCCATAAAACACCTGGGTACCAATGGTGGCGGTTGGTTCGGCGCCAACTCAACACACCCCCTTGAAAACCCGAATTATTTTACCAACATGCTGGAGATCATCGTGCAAACACTGATCCCGATCGCTATGTTATTCGCCATGGGTTTTTATATCAAACGTAAAAAATTCGCGTATGTAATTTTTGGTGTCATGACCTTTGGAATAGCCTGTTTAATGATACCTACGATTATCACTGAAATTCACGGCAACCCGGAAATTGCTAAAATGGGCATCACGCAACTGACCGGGGCAATGGAAGGCAAAGAAGTAAGGTTCGGACCTGCCGCATCCGCCTACTGGAGTATTCTTACAACGGTTATTTCTACAGGATCAGTTAATTCCATGCATGATAGTTCCATGCCATTATCCGGCCTGATGCAAATGCTGGGAATGCTGGTAAATGGTTTCTATGGAGGTTGCGGCGTAGGTGTGCTCAATTATTTTATTTACATCATCATAGCGGTCTTCATATCAGGATTGATGGTAGGTCGCACCCCCGAATTCATGGGTCATAAAGTAGAGGCCAGGGAAGTAAAGATCGCCGCCCTGGTGACTTTATTATCTGCCTTTGTTATTAAGGGAGGCACAGCTTTGGCCGCCTGGTATTTTGTAAACCATGGCAATGCCGACTGGGCCGTGAAACCAGGCGCCTGGTTAAATAATCCCGGGTATCACGGATTTTCAGAAATGCTGTATCAATACACCTCAGCCAATGCAAACAATGGCAGCGCTTTTGAAGGATTGGCAGACAACAATCCTTTCTGGAATATTACTACCGGTTTTGCTATGATATTGGGAAGATACCTGCCCATCATCGGGCCAATTGCGATCATCGGACTGATGGCTAATAAAAAATATATCCCGGAGTCTGCAGGCACATTAAAAGTAGACTCACTCACCTTTGGCATGATGACTTTCGCCGTGATCATTATCATCACAGCATTGTCTTACTTTCCACCGCTGGTACTCGGGCCTATTGCAGAATATTTCAGTATTCACTGACCGATCACTTAATTAAATAAATAAAGGAACAACCCCTGGACCATTTCATTAACAGCACTTAACACCCGTATGTTTTGGCAAAAAAACAACTGGCGAAAAACAAAAAATTATGTCAACTGACCAATCAAATAAACTCTTCCGGGCTTCACTTGTAAAGGAAGCGCTCTGGCAATCATTTGTAAAACTTAACCCGCGAATAATGCTTCGCAACCCCGTTATGTTTACAGTAGAAATAGGAACAGCGATCATGCTCGCCGTATGTACCTGGATACTAACCGGCGAAAAGTCGCAGGGCAGTTTCGCCTATAACTTCGCCATATTTCTTATCTTATTTGTGACTGTATTATTTGCCAATTTTGCCGAAGCCATT
>JBDSLD010000063.1:0-14656 GCA_039916545.1 Ferruginibacter sp. | reverse complement strand
AGTCTGAAAAGTATAACAACGAGTTTGGTTTTTTACCGGCGTTTAAAGCGGGTTTGCATTATGGCATGGTAACTGCCGGTGAGATTGGATCGCTGAAAAAAGAAATCATCTTCACAGGGGATGTCCTTAATACTTCTGCAAGGATTCAGGGACTTTGCAATCAATACGATGCTGATTTGCTGGTATCAGAAGATCTGGCAAAAATACTTCGGCTTCCGGACCAATACAAAATAATATCGGTAGGAGAGAACCTTTTGAAAGGCCGGGTTAAGACAATGGAGATATTTGCCATTTCAAACGATGCCACTTAATTAGAAATAAGAACCGCCGCGTTTAAAAACATGACAAAAACATAGTCTTTGCAGTTAGTCCTGTAAGCATTCCGAAAATAAAGTGGCTAAGAAGCGGTATCTATTGCTTAAAAATTAAAAAGCTACGGCAATCCGATAAATTGCCGTAGCTTTTTTTGCATTTATTTAATGTGCTGCTGCGTAGGTACTGTAGTTAGCAGGCACCCAAACATAGCCATCACCATCCGCGCGAATTCGGCCGATACCTGGATAAGAAAGGTGGTCGCCCGCAACTAAATAGCCTTTTTGCGCCGCTTCCCGAAAAGCTTTTTTTCGTTGTGCTGCAGCAGCAGACGGATTTACATCATAAACAATAGTAACAGCCGGGTCTATAAACTGTACTGCTGCCGCATGCATAATATCTCCCCAGAATAACAGTTTTTCGCCCTTACTTTCCAGCGAGAAAAAGCTGTGTCCGGGCGTATGACCGGGGCTGGCCAGTGGTAGTATTCCGGGCATTATCTCTTTACCATAGTCAAATGTTTTTACCTTACCGGCTTTCAGGTAAGGTGCCACGGTAGCTTCGGCTTGCTCAAAATAGTTCTTTAAATTCTCCGGCGCTTTGCGCTTACTTTCTGCTGTCAACCAGAAATCAACTTCGGGCTTACTGATGTAAATAGTTGCGTTAGGAAACGCCAATTTTCCCTTATCCATTAATCCACCGGTATGATCGATATGAATATGGGTGATCAGAACTGCGCTGATTTGCGCGGGCTGATAGCCGGCGCGTAGAAGGCTTTCTGTTAAATGTCCAAGAGTAGGTCCGTACGCTTCGGCCGTTCCCGCATCAACGAGTATCAGTTCATTGCCTTTTTTGATGAGGTAACCGTTAACAGAAAGTTCTACAGGATCTGACTGGTAATTCATTTTCAGCAAACGATCAATCTCACCAGGTTTTACATTGGTAAGCAGTTGATGAAAGTTTTGGGGTACAGTACCATCAGAAAGTGCAATCACCTCGAAATCTCCCACTGGCAACCGATAATAACCTGGTTGAGGAGATGGTGCCTGGTTTGCTTTTTGGGCAAAGGTGGTAGAGGCATTCATCAGGACAAAGATTGAAAAGATCCCGGCAACGGTAAGTTTGAATAGTGCTTTAGCGGAAAAAAATGTGTGTTTCATATTTAATTATTTAATGAAACAAAATTGCATCGATTTTCCGGCAGCACACAGGATAAACGTCACTTTGATTTTGTGATAAATATCACTTTAACGATGGTATAAGCGGCTTAAGGTTTCACGCGTTACTCCAAGATATGATGCAATGTGGCTCTTGGCAATCCGGTTAAACAGCTGAGGGTATTGACGAATAAAATGTTCGTAGCGGTCTTTTGCACTGCCCATTATCATCAACTGCAACCGCTTCTGAAGTGAAATGTAACCAAGATTGGCCTTGACCTGCAGAAAATGCTCATATTTCCAAATAGCTGCACCTAATTTGTTGCGGTCTTGCAGTGTAATACCGAGCACTTCACAATCTTCAAGGCAATCAATATTTATACTTGCCCTGGTTTCCTTAAAGAAAGCTTCCCGATCGGTCATCCACCAGTCTTCTGCGCCAAATTGATAAATAAATTCATTACCAGTTTCGGGGTCGGCTATATAGGCTTTTAAGCAGCCTTTTAAAACAAAGTACTCCTGCCGTACGTATTCGCCTTCCTGTACCAAAAAAGCATGTTTTTTTAGCTTCCTTAACTTGAAATGCGATAAGATATGCGTAAACTCTTCATCGGTTAGTGGGCAAACCGCTTCTATATGTGTTCGGAGCAACTGGGACATGGGATGATTTTTGCCGGCATAATATTTTAGATCCTTGTGTTGTGGGTAATGCCAAGATACAATTTGATTTGTATATGAATGTCACCGACTGTATAAAATCAACGGTGACTGCCAGAACCACTTGCCACGTTTGCATCAGGGGGACCAATTTGGCTAACCAGTTTTTTGTAAACCGACTTTGTAAAGCGTATAAAAGTCTTTTCAACTTTATCGTAACCTACCCATTCCTTAGTATTTCCATATGTACATGTGGGGGCACCTTGGGTACTTCCATCCACTAGTGTATACCGCTCGGGATTTTGCTGGTACATTTCGGCTGTAACTCTATCCATGATTTAATTGTTAAGCAAGTATTTGGCTGAACTTTATTTTGAGCGTGGCGCACGGTTCAATGCCCCCGCCTGGTACATGAGCTAGCCATTTTTCAAACATAAATTTCAACGCGACCGAAAATATTCGTTTTACCTAATTGTAGATCAGTGTTTTATATTTTAATTTAAAAATAAGGAAAGAAAATAACTATAATAGTAACTTTATTAGTTACATTTGACATGTAATTTGAATACTATGAAAGCTGATGCAAAATTTTCAACTGCGATCCACATTTGCCTTTACCTTCAATACCGGGGGGAAAAACTTCTCTCCTCAAAGGAGATAGCCGTAAGTGTGGACACTAACCCGGTTGTGATCAGGCGGGTACTTGCTGAACTCCGAAAAAAGGACATTGTAGGAAGTGTGGCCGGCAGTAGCGGTGGCTTTTACCTGATGAGACCTGTGGAGAAGATTAATTTGTGGGACATCTATCAGGCCGTAAATGACAGGGAGCTATTCCACAGACCAAAGGTAAACGAAGAATGCCCGGTAAGCAGTAACCTGGCGCAATTGGTTAAGGCACCATTCCAGGCAGCTGAAAATGCGATGCAGCCTGGCCTCAAAAAAATTACTATTTCGGACCTTTACGGGCAGTTAAAAGGCATATTGAAAAAGTCACCAAAATTCTGTTAACAGATCCTGAGAATAAAACCGCGACCTTCTATTCACTAAATTGTAACAAATAAAGTTGTATTTAATCACTAAACATCAAATCATGAAAAATTCATCAGTTACATTAACCAGCAGCAGCCAGGCGCCGCTGAGTTATACGCGCCAACAAAACACAGCACCAGGCTTAAATGCTGGAAGGATCCAAAAGCTGAATGCATTTGGAATGGGTCTATCCCGTTACGGCCTGGCATTTCTTCTGCTAATCTTTGGCGCCCTTAAGTTTACTAATTTTGAAGCCAATGGTATACAACCGCTGGTACAGAACAGCCCGTTCATGTCGTGGCTTTACCAGGTGGCCGATCTCAGCACCACATCAGGCATCATCGGTACGGTCGAAATCGGTTTGGCCGTTATGATTTCTTTACGGCCACGGTTACCAATGGTATCTGCGGTAGGAAGTATCGGAGGTATTCTTATGTTTTTAACCAGCCTCAGCTTTTTAATATCTACACCAGGTATGTGGACAATAATGGAAGGCTTGCCTGTTCCTACTGACGGTGGCTTCATTTTGAAAGACCTTATCTTTCTGGGTGTTTCGATATGGACTGCCGGCGAAGCACTTAATGCACACGCAGAAAAAATGGCAGCTAAACACATACATAGATTAACATTTTGATGTTCGATAGAAACGGATAACTATAACTAATTATGACAGATTTTATAAACCAATTTCAGGAGTTTTCGCAGCTAGACGATGTCGCCAAACTAGATCTGATTTCAGCTGCTAGGTCACAGCATTTTAAAAAAGGTGAAATTATTCTACCGATTGGTAATATTTGCCGTCATCTTTATTTTGTGAATACGGGTCTGGTTAAAATATTTTCCAACAAAGGTGGTAAGGAATTTATCATGCGCTTTTTTTCCGAATCGCAGATCTTCTCGGTATTCGATAGCTTCTTAACGAAAACACCCTCTAACTTTACCATTATTCCACTGGAAGATTCGTTCGTTACCATGATCAGTTATACTTCAATGGAAACGCTCAGCAGAAAACACCCCACGATAGAAAGTTTTTTCCGAAAAGTTATCTCCGACACCACTGTCCGTAAGACTAAAAGAATTCATGAAATGATCGGAGAAGATTCAACCTGGCGTTACCAAAATTTTATGGAAGAAAACAAACACATTGTCCATCGGATCTCTCTGGGCGATATAGCGAAATTCCTGGGCATCACCCAGCAATCGCTGAGCAGAATAAGGTCACAAAATATTTAATTGTTTTTTACCATAGGTGAAAAATTATGCGAACCTGTTGGTGTAGTTTTGATCTGTTCGCTAATTGAAATCGCTTAGCCTATTATTTCAGGCCAATCATTAATTAAAGTTTAACTAATTATAACACTATGAAACAGTCAATTGATCAAGATCTGTCATCCGCATACTGGATGTTAGATATCCTATGGGTAATAAAAGCCTATGCTGCAGATACAGACAATTCTTTTAGTATGATAGAGCAAACGATGCCCTATGCATCAGGCCCGCCTCCCCACTATCATCGGGACATGGATGAAATGTTTTATATCCTGGACGGCGAGCTCAGCTTATGGCTGGATGGACAAATTCTTACAATGGGAAAAGGTTCTTTTGCAAGAGTTCCGAAGGGAATGACTCATTATTTCAAGGTCACCAGCAAACAACCTTGCAAAGCTTTGAATATGTATAGTCCCGGAGGGTTTGAGAAAGGCGTTATCCGTAACGCTACAAAGGCAGAAGCTTTGACCTTGCCGCCGAAAGGCTTAGCCTATCACGGGAGTATGGACAAGAATGATATGCACGTAGCCGTAGATATTCAGCCTGTCAACTTATTAGAAGATGTTGAATAATTTGGCGGTCAACTTTTCCAGTAACAGGACTATACCTCGAATTTCGATAATCAGATCAGCGTTTCGCAATTGACCAGGTGTGAAAAAGTTAATCTTTCTTCTGATAATCGCTTGCTCCATAGGGCTACACTCATGCAGTAACAATGCTGGAAGTTCAACAGGCAAATCAGACAGCTAAAGAACTGGCGGCAGTAAGCTAGCTGCATCTTTTTAACTATCGGATCCTAAAAGTTTATGCTATCGTTAATTTTTTCTTTTGCAGCTAGTTTCAGTTATGGAACGGGGGATTTTATCGCTGGCCGCACGGCCCGCACATTGCCCTCCGCGCTCATCGTGTTACTTACGCAGGGTACACAGGCGATCCTCGTCTTAACAATAGCACTAGTAAGCGGACAACCGTTTATGCTGGCGGCGATGATCTGGGGGATCGTTGGGGGCGTTGCTAACGGAACTGCTTATATGTTTTATTATCGGGCATTAACAATGGGCAAAGCTGGCGTAGTAGCACCGCTGGTTGCGTCGAGCTCCGCAATACCTGTAATGATCTCGTTTGCGACGGGAACCATCCCGAATATATTTGTATTAACCGGGTTGATCATTATACTACTGGGAATAATTGGTACAACCTACGCACCACGGGCGGAAAGTGATGAAACGATACCCATGTGCCGTGGAGTGGTAATGTTGGTCCTTTGGAACCATCCACGCATGGTATTCAGACCGGCTACCTGCCTGCTGCTGGCGATCGGTGCTGCCATCTGCTTTGGCGCTGCATTTACTATTGCAGACCACGGTGTTACAGTGGCTGGCAGAAGCATAAATTGGATGATCTGGGGATTTCAACTTGGCACACTGCCTGTTATGATACTTTCCATGCTTACTACCGAAGTGTCCTGGAAAAAGTCATTGCGAAAGTCATCTATTATTAAGGCATTGTTGGTGATTATGTTACTTAACATGGCAGGAGACATCCTGATCGCATATGCCTTTCGCGGGGGTGTGCTCGGGATTGTCAGCGTGCTTGGTTCCCTGGCACCAGTGGTAACAACAGTCTTTGCAGCATTGGTGCTGTCGGAACGGCTGAATACACGGCAGAAAGTAAGTGCATCCCTGATCGTTGTCGGCGCGTTGATAATCGCATATTGGCAACAGTAAAGATTTATAATGGAACGACTTCCAGGGTTAATGCTCTTAATGCACGTACTCGTATTAATTAATCTTAAATAAACTAAAACATGAAAGCATTTAAAACGCTACTTTCCATTGCACTGCTTATAGTGGGTATGGTGGCATATTCAGAAATGAACAACAAAAGCGATTATAGAGCAGCCACATTTTTAAAAGAGAAACAGTATGCCGTATTCGACGACAACAATAACCTACTTCGTCCTAAGGATTATAGATCATGGGTCTTTATGGGCACTTCCAGTACACCGAAGTCACAGGATCCAAATGTAATATTCCCGGATTTTCAGAATGTATACATAGACCCTGTCAGCTTTGCCTATTGGAAAAAATACGGCGCGTGGAGAGAAGGAACGATCATCGTAAAGGAATTGCTACGTCAGGGCGATACCGTTTCATCCGTTGGTCATGGTTTCTTTCAGGGTGCCCATTTCGAGGTAGCTGCGCAGGTAAAGGATAGCAAACGCTTCCCTAAAATGCACAACGGCTGGAACTATTTTGGATTTGCAGACTTTAAAAAGCTCAGGCTCAATGAGACTTCCATACCGCTGGGGGCTCAGTGTGCCAGCTGTCATAATACTACCGCCATAGACGGCGATGTATTTTATCAATACTACCCGGTTATACAGGCAGCGAAAGGTTATGGTGATGGAAACCCTGAAAATGAGAATACCCGTCCGGGGCTCGTAGCAGACTACAAATATGTGAGCGCGATAATAGATTCTGTAAAAAACCTGAAATAGCAGCAATCGCCTTCTTTTCAATTATCATGGACGAACACTTCTACGAATCATTGCCTGTGCATCAGCGATCGGCAGGTGTTATCTTAAAGCGGGAACATCTCTTTTATCGGCCACTTTGGTGCGGACGGTGCGGGATACAAATGGTTCCCTACGAATTATTCAACCAGTGGTGATGGCCAATAATCCGCAGCCAGGTTTTAGCTGCGACGTGTTGTAATTTGGGCAATTAGAGCGCCGTTGTCTTCCAGTGCGCTATATTTCTGTCTGATACGGAACCTGGTGTTTTGTAATAATTAACCGCCTGTCTTCGTCACGCTTGCCATTTACAATTTCCTGGGGACAAGGGGCGTAAATGTATTACAAAAGTTGATGGGATGCAGCCTGTTATTTGATTAAAAAACCGTTTAATACCTGCATAAATTCTACGGTGGTTTCTTTTGATTTTATCGTTTGGTGCATCAGCATCAAACGTCCGAAAACCAAATTGATTTTATGCCGATTCTTTGCTTTGCAGCCGTTCTATTACTGATTGTTTATACAGCCGCCCGATGGGAATTTCACATTGTCCAATTTGCACAGCCAGTGCATTATAACCAGAAATTTTGCTCAAGGAAACAATGTAGGATCTGTGGACACGGATAAACTTGTGATCAGACAAAATATTTTCAATTGCACTGATAGCACGTTTTACAAGCAAATGCCTGCCGCCTGTAAGAAAAATTTTTACAAAATCTTTCCAGCTTTCGATGTACTCAATGTCATTTACGTAAACTTTTTTCATATCCCTGTCTACTTTGAGGTAAATAAAAGCAGCCAGGTCAGGCGTTTCCTTAATGGTGGTTACGGCCACTTCGCGGCCCATCAACCGGTTTAACTTAGTGATTGCTTTAAAAAACCGTTCAAAAGAAACAGGCTTAACCAGGTAATCCACTGCATCCAGTTCAAAAGCTTCAATTGCATATTCCCTGTAGGCTGTAATAAAAATTATTTTAGGCGGATGGGAAAGATTTTTTAAAAACTCGGTACCGATGATGCGGGGCATTTTAATATCGAGAAAAATGACATCCACTGTTTTGTGCCGCAATACACCGAGTGCTTCAATGGCGTTTTTGCACTGGCCCACAATTTCCATATCATGAAGGTCAGCAATATATTTTGCCAGTACTTTCAATGCAGGCGGCTCATCATCTATCAGCAGGCAACGAAGCTTCATGCGGTGATAGTTTGAGCAGTTACAACAGGGAGATGCGGCATTGAATAGGTGGGTAGACTGCCGCTCAATTTAACCATTAACGAGACGGCAAAGAAGTCTCCTTCATCATTTATCTTCAGTTCATATTTTCCGGGGTGCAGCAATGCGAGGCGTTTTTTCACATTGTTAATACCAATGCCATGATTGCTGTGGGGAATATATTCGTTTTTGCTATTGGTGATTTTGAATTTTAAGATATTGTTGGCTGCCGATATATCCACTCCCATCCAGGGTTTTTCAATTTGCTCCGATGCACCATGTTTAAAAGCATTTTCCAAAAAAGGAAGCATCAGCAAAGGGGATATGTAATTGTCCCTGATATCGTCTTCCACATTCCATGATATTTCAATTCTATTGCCGTACCGTTCCTTTTCCAGGTCAATATAATTTTTCATGATCTCCACTTCTTTTTCCAGCCGCACTTCTTCTGCCTTGCAATCGTACAGCATATAGCTGAGCAATGAAGAAAGTTTTAAAATAAGTTCCGGTGTTTTAGGCGATCTGTCGAGCGAAAAAGAATAAATATTATTAAGGGTATTAAATAAAAAATGCGGATGAACTTGCGCTTTGAGCAATTGCAGTTCAGCAGTCATTTTTTCCTTTTGCAATTGTATAAACGCCCGCTGGTTACCAGTTAGTTGCTTAAAAAATTTTATCGCCATAGCGCTGCCGGCAGAAGTTGTCATGCACAGGTAACTTTGCGGTGTGGGCAATATGCCCACCTGCGCGTAAATTTTTTTGAGCCCAAACAATTCCTGCACTGGCCCATAAACATAAAATCTCCAGGCAGCATTCATAAACAGCCCAACTGCTGCCCAAACCAGTATTACCAGGAAAAACTGCCAGATTTTTCCTTTCAGCAAAAGATGGGGAATAGCGCCATATACCATCGGGTAACCAAATAAAATAAACAACGGTGCCCAGAGAACCATGCTGAATACCTGGCGGCTAAAAGAATAACCAGTCCCTTCAATAATCCAGAATATTGACCATGCGGTTATATGGAAGCACCAATAGACAATATGTCGCCACACCCGGTAACGGGGCGAGAAAACAAATTCATTATAGAGGAAAGCATTCACTGCATCTAATTTAAGCAATTATACGTTATGATTATTTTGACTAAAATTAAAGTAGACAAACAGCATATAATTCCAGCCAAACAACATTTTTCTTGTCCGAAAACCACAAAGCAGTTTTAACTGCTTTGTTGCTCAAAAATGTTTCTGTTAAGCGATTAGAATTTATTACAGGCAAAACTGTTTCTATTTTGGTGATAAATACGCAAAGCAATGAAACAAAAAAAGTTTTATCCAATGTTGGTGGCCACCGCAATATTGTTTACTCTTTCGTGTAAGAAAGATGCAAACCAGGATAGCAACGGTCAGCTGCAGCAAACAAAAACTTATTCTTCAGACGTAGTAAAAAAGTGGCTGGGTGTTCAATTGCCCCTCTTGTATTCTCCCCCTGCTTCTTATGGCGTTAACGCTGGCAGGTATATGGCCTATTGTGGCGTAGCTGTATATGAAGCCGTTGTGCCAGGCATGCCCGCTTATCAAACCCTCTACGGGCAATTAAACGAAATGCCGCAAATGCCGCAAACGCAACCGGGTAAAGCCTATCACTGGCCAACCTGTGCCAATGCCGCATTGGCTGAAATGACCAGGCAACTTTTCACCTTTACGCCTGCCACCAGCGCTGCAGTGCAAAAACTAGAAGATTCATTAAATGCTGCCTATCAAACCGAAACCGCAGATACGGCCATCTTTCAACGGTCAAAAGCCTTCGGAAAAGCCGTCGCTGAAAAAGTCTTAAGTTGGGCCGCTGCAGATCATCCCTGGTCTTCCAGGGCAGCGTTGGTACTCACCGACCACAGCCCGGGGCGTTGGTGGCCGGAAAACAATAATCCCAGCATTGCCAATGGTCTTGCTTACTGGGGTGATACCAGAACCATGGTTGCCGGCAGTATTGACAATGTAACCTCAACACCTCATGTTTATAATGACGCAGATCCAACTGCCTCTTATTACAAGGATTTTAAGGAAATATATGACCTCTCTAAAAACCTGACCTATGATCAAAAGCGCCTGGCCAAATATTATGATGATCCTGCTGTGAATGGTTACCCTTCAGGAGCAAGTTATATTCCTGTATTCAAACAAATTCTGGAACAACAAAATCCCGCACTTGATATTGCCGCATATGCTTATGCCAAAACTGGTATGAGCCTCTTTGATGCCACTATTGGTTCCATGAAAGCAAAATTCAATTTCATGCAGGAAAGACCCTTTCAGTTTATCCGCAGGGTAATAGCACCTTCCAGTGATCCGGCCACCTGGTGGAAGCCTTTTATTGCCACACCGCCCCATCCGGATTTTCCAGCCAACCATGCAACTTTTAGTGGCGCCTTTGCGCAATCGCTCACTAGTATTTTCGGTGATAATGTGGCTTTCACAATCAGCACGTATAAAGGCACAATGGTTGATTTGGGAAAAGGTTCGGAGGACCTGGGCAGCTATTCCTATAAATCTTTTTTTGAATTTGCCAATGACATTGCCATTTCAAGAGTCTATGGTGGTATCCATACCCGTCATGCAGTGGAAGAAGGAGCAAAACAGGGAACAAAAATTGCACAAAATATTATCAGTAAGGTAAAATTCCGGAAAGATTAACAGGAAGACCGATAAAATAATTTAAGGAAGACTTTTGATGGAGATTTTCGTGTGGTCGGTGCAGAAACAAACGGCCACACGCATTTTCCATAATTTTATTTCTTTGATATTTATTCAGGTTATATTGTTTAAAGCCACCTGGTATCAGCATTTAAAACCCTATTGGCTAGTCATCATTCTTCTTTTAGATCATCGCAATTGGAAGGATTTATCAAAAGGAACAGCTATCCTGGAAACTGGAAGGGTCAGCGTAGTAGGGATGGCAACTTGCTTATCCCTCAACATAGTTATTCAGCGTTTCTTTTACCGGCCTGAAATCAATAATTAAATCATTCTTTGCCAGGTCGTTCTGGTAAACAATCCTCGGTTGTTGTAAAGGGGCTTGCCCGTTCAACATCAGCACTATATCCGACACGCTATACGTTTCACTGCTTAGCAAATGATTTTTTCCGTGCAGCCCCTTGCCAGTGGCTGACTTATAAACCGCTTTTGCCACATCAGCTACATCTACCATTGCGAATGCCATATCGGTATCATAAAGCATTTGAGCGAAAGCATCAGGTGCCAGCTTATTTTTGAACAAATACTGGAAGCCGACGGAAGTTGAATCTTCGCGGTCCGATAATGAGTTGCCTATTACCAACACCGGTGACACCGAACTGATTTCAAAAGACAGGTCTGGGTTTTCCAAAATAAATTTTTATACAGCCTGGTTGGCCATAAATTTAGCCTGGCCATATGGATGACTTTCGACACTCATAAATTTGGCATCATCTTCGTTGAAAATAGCTGCAGACGTCTTGCCATCGGGCAGCATTGGAAAGTTGGTATTGTAGGCGGCAACGGATGCAAGAAAGACTACTTTTTCTATTCCTGCCGTATTTTTAATTACATCGAGAAAATTTTCAGTTCCTTTCACTGTCGGATCAAACAGTTGTGTTTGTGCATCCCGTACATCAAGGATGAACGGAGTTCCACCGTGCACAATGACCTGGCAGCCTTCCACAAAATTTTGCAGCGCCTCTTTACTTTCAACGTTGAGCTGAACGATTTCCAGGTTTTTTGCATTACCAAATTTAGCCAGGTGCTGATACTTATCTTCCCTGGAAATATCGGTTGCTGAGACCCTCACCCGAAAACCATTTTCTAAAAATATTCTGGTGACATAACTCCCAATGAACCCTGCCCCACCTATTATCCCTGCCGTTTTCATTTGTTTAATTTATTTTTTGATAAGCGGTTATGTTAAAGGAAGTTTGGCGAACCATGTTACAACCGGGTCCAGAAATGCCAATGAAACCTGGAAGATTACTACCAGGTATACGATTACATCAACTATTAAAAAAGACGGGAACAACCATCTTCCACTTTTTTGTTTTCGCTCCTTAATGATTAAAGTAACCAACAGCGATAAGATTAAAAACATACCAATGAAACCCCCTGCCCGGCCTAACAGCCCTCCTAAAAACCGGAACAATGCCGGTTCGATAAATACAATACCTGTTATAATCATTGCCCTTGCATGTACTTGTATTTTATGCCGGTAGATAACGCCAATGGTAAAAAACACCGATAGGAAAAAGAAATCCCTGACGGGGAAAAGAACATTTTGGAAAGTAAGTTCGCTAGCCGGAACAGCCTTCATTCCGCTGTTCATTATGAGCAACACCGATAGAAGCATTACAGGCATTAGAACATACGTGAATTTGCCAATGTAGCGGTGTATTTCCAGTTTCTTTTTACGGATGAGCAGGGGTTGGGCGATGAGGATAGCCACCCATAAAATCATCATCACCGCATGAAAATGAAAATAAAAATTATAGTCGTTGGTGCCTGTAAAGAATTTAGAAAAGTAAGATTTCCAAAAGCCGGCAAATACCAACACGGGCAGCAACATAAAATAATAGCCTGATTTATCGAACCGGATCTTTGCAGTAGTTGTTTGCATTAACTGAAAGTTATATTGATTACAGCTTTTGTGCTGTTGGCATACTTGTATAACAACAATCTTCCACTCGTCATTTGTAGTGCTTTGTTGTACGTTCGCGGTTAGCCTTGTTGTTTTTTAAAAACGAATGCCATCTTAATGTAATTTCCGGATGTGTTCCGCTAACCTTACTATTTTGCCATCTTTTATTTGCAGGTCATTAATAACAGATGAAGAATCTTTTACGCCTTTTTTTGTCTCCCAGCTTTGAGTATACCACAGCGTTACCCATTCTTCACTTTTATCTTTTGATATGACAGATTCAAAATCATTCATTGTTACCTTAACAGTTTTGTAAGCATTCCAACTACTAGTGAACATTGCCTTTAAACTATCGTTCGGCATTTTTTTATCCAGTGCATCAAACTGCAGCCAAATTGAGTCACCAAAGTATTTCAGCGCTTCATCCATCTTTCCTTCTTCCCATGCTTTTAAAGATTGTAAGGCAATCATGGAATTGGCTGTACTTCCCACTTCCCAATTGTCAGGCTTTTTTACGGTGTAAGGATAATTCATCATTGTTGTTGATGTATCAACAGCGATTGCTGACGAGTCTTTCATAGCCTCTTTTGAGCTCGTTCCCGCGTCGTTGCAGGAAAATGCAATTCCTGCCAGAAGAAGTAAAGTCAATTTTTTCATGATAATTTTAATGATTGATTTATGAGATGATGAGGAGAATGATTGCAAATTTGATCGTACACACAAGGCGTTATCCCTGTTACCATGCACCGGGTGTAAGAATTCTTTCAACTGGTCGAAGACTTATTTTGAAGCAGGTGCAGGTAAATTTGAGTTGGAAATATCTCTGAACAACTTCCATTTGCCGGCTTCTTTTTTCCAAAGAACAATATATTTTTCTGCTGCAACCACCTGGTCTTTTACATAGATGGTAACTTCGCCTTCTTCTGCCAGCAAATCCAGGGTACCGAAAACTTCTTTCGTTTTAATCTCCACTTTTGTTACGCCAGAATTTAAAATGCGGGAGAAAGCCGTTTGTATACTTGCTCTCCCAACCACAGCAGGCTCCCCGGCAAACATTAACTTTGCATCCGCCGTGTAGGAACCCGCTATCCCAATTGAATCCCTTTTTGATACGAATTCCATAAACTTTTTATTGGCGTCTTCAATTTCTTTTTTAGCAATTGTAAGGTCAAATATTGGCTTTCCTTGCCCCAAAACAGGTTTACTAAAAATTAAGACAGACATTAATATCGTGCAGACTAAAAATGTAGATTGTCTTTTCATTTTATAAATTAGTTTTTTACTTGCTTAATAAAGATTCGCTGTAATAAACCGATTCGGATACAATTTTTCCCTGTTCATTAAAGCTATCGCTGATGTGTATAGGTAATACAATTGCTTTTTTATCTGACTTCCGCACCAGGTTATACTTCCACCAGGACAGCACGTCGCGGTCATCGTTCATTTCATACTCCAGGTAATCGGGGTAGCCAATCATTTCAATACTTTTGATTTCAAAATTGCTAAGGAATTTCTGCCATGTCGCTTTTACTTCTGCGGTAGTTTCAGACTTTCCGTATTCGCTGTTAATATCTGTGAAAACTGCATCGCTGCTATAATAAGCCAGGGATTTATCCAGGTCACCTTTTTCAAAAGCATACATCGCTTTACGAACAGTATTTATATTTTCATGGTGGTTGTAGATTTTTCCATTAGTCCGGTTTGAAAAACTTGCTCCAATTTCATCCAGCACAGCGCTGTTGGTATAATTGAATATCGTATTGATCTTGTTGTCTTTCGAAAGCTTGTACAAACGATGAGCTGCGGCATCCAATTTTACCCCGGTAGCTTTATGCATTC
>JBDSLD010000062.1:0-9570 GCA_039916545.1 Ferruginibacter sp. | reverse complement strand
GTTACCCCTGCCGGGGTAAATGTTAAACCGTTCTGGTTTCTACAAACAGGATGCCCCCGCCGGGGCAGGATGCTTTGTTCTACAGTGGGGTTGGGGCAAGTAACTTACCGGTTACCTGTAGCGAACAGTCATTGACATTCGATTATTCCCTTTTTGTTAGATTCCGATTTCATCAGTGCCAGGAATTAATAGTACTATTCTTGAATTGAAAAGCAGGCAGCGTCGTTAATAAAATAGTCTGACGCCCTCGTCTGACTATTTTATTAATGACGCGGTGAGTTGAAGGCATTGCGTTTTATATTATGCATAAAGTCCTTTCAACCGTACAATAATTTGGTCGGTTCATTCAGGAGTAGGCAGATAATAATTTATACTTTTTGAAGATTACTGGTCCTGCCTTTAAAATATTCCTAATAAAAAAAATCAATTTGTAGCGTTTAACATGCCGACCGATTTATGCCAGCGGCATAACCTGTTTGTAGGTACCATACAAAAAGTGAATTTGCTCCAGCGGAGCAACCTGTCAGTTATTAACCTGTTAATGGAAACGATCAAGTGTTGATTATATAGGAAATGAACGGTTATTTCACCAAACCCTGCTCCAGTGCCCTTCTAACTAACCCAGCCGTATTTTTAGCCTGCAATTTGCTGAGCAGGCTCACCCGGTGGTTATCTACCGTATGCGGACTTATAAAAAGTTTGTCAGCTATTTCCTGGTTGGTGAATTCCTCTGTTATGAGTTGCAATATTTCTTTTTCCCGCCGCGTTAATTCCGCAGGTGCCTGCTTTTTTTTAAACAAGTCGTTTAATATTTGTTGTTGCAATACCGGCGACAAAAATTGTTCACCTGCATTTACGGCCTCGATGGCTTTTACAATGGTCACGTCATCACTATCTTTCAGTAAATAACCCTGGCACCCCAACTGCAACATTTTTTTTACCTGGATGATAATATCTGAACTGCTCAGGATTATGATCTTTACCGAAGGATATTTTTTTATTATCTCTGATGCCAGTTCCATTCCTGTCATGTCCGGCAGGTTCATGTCTAATAATAAGATATCCGGCAGGGTAACTTTAAGCTCGTTTAGCAGGTCCTTGCCATTACTGAAAACAGCCGATACCTGAATAGCCGGATGCCCATCAAATATTTTTAACAGACCATTCGTTACCACCGGGTGATCATCGGTGATCATAAGTTTGATGCTCATGTTTAGTGTGCTTTATTTTCGCTGTATCAAGTTCTATATAAATACTGGTGCCTTCTCCGGGCGCGCCCGCAATGTCTATGCTGCCACCCAATGAATAGATCCGTTCCGAAATGGCTTTTAGTCCGACACCGTAATTTTGCTTTGAACTATTATCCATGCCTATTCCATCATCTTCAATGGTAAGTCCGATCCGTGTTTCATTAAAGACAAACTGAACCGTTGCATGAGCAGCATTCGCATGTTTTAAAATATTGTGGACCAGTTCCTGGACCGTTCTGTATAAAGACAATTCGAGGTCGGGAGGCAGGTATTTTACTTCGCCATAACTGGCAAAACTGATAATTGTAGATTGCCCCTTGGCAACGCGTTCGCAAAATAATTCAGTCGCATGGACTAACCCTTCCTGCAATAATATTTCCGGCATGAGGTTATGCGCCGTCTTACGAATTTCCGCAGATGCTTCTTCCAGTAAATGCATGATCTCGGAAAAATCCTTGCTTACGTCGGTGGTTTTGTGTTTCCTGGAAACCATCCCCACCCGTGCCCTGATCGATCCGATGGTACCGCTGATGCCATCATGCAGATCGCGCGCAATCCGGCTGCGCTCTTTTTCACTGCCACTTACCATTGCCTTCAATAGTTTTATTTCCATCTCCTGTTGCAGTCCGGTGATCTTTTCAGATTGCAATTTTTGTTTGTGTTTGATATTGCGCAGTATCAGCAGGCCAATGATTATTATTAAAATCAGCCCGGCCGTAATACAAACGATTAAAATATTTTTATCCTTTATCCGCGTTTCATTTTTAACGATACTAAGTTCCTTTTGCGCAAGCTCTTTATTTTTCTCCGCGATGCGATATTTCATCTCGAGGTTGTAACTAAGCTCCATTTTTTCCGCTTTCATTAAGCTGTCTTTCGCGGTTGAATAAAGTTTTCTTTGTTCAGCGGCGTTTTTATATTGCCCTGTTCCATCGTAGGCATCTGCCAGCGTTTTATGCGCGTGCTCAAATATGCTTACGATATTTAACCTGGTAGCTTCAGCAAATGCAGGTACAACCAGGTCAATTGCTTTTTGATATTGCCCCTGCATATTATACGCTTCACCTAAAAATATATCGGCAAAAATGAGGTATCTGTTGATGGCCTTGCCCTGGTCGGGCGCTTCGGCAACTGCTTTCTTAATATTGATGATAGCCTGTTCCGGAAGTTTGTCGTCAATGTAAGTGGTGGCAATATTCAGGTAGGTCGCCATTATCATCGACGGCACTACTTTTAGCCGGCGGCCAAGCTCAATATTTTTCAGGCCATAATACCTGGAAGAATCATTCTGGGAAATGTTATGGTAATAACCTGCTTTTTGAAAATAGATATTTACCAGCAGGTTACTATCCTTTGACGCAATTGCCTGCTTTTCCATTTCATCGATGTGCCGCATTATCTGCTGGATGTTTTTATCGTGCCGGATATCTTCATGGGCGTTCAGCCAAAATTGCAGGATCTTGCTGTACACGCTTAGTTGCAAAGCCAGGTTACCGATTTCGTTATGCTGTATATAATTCAATGCCTCGTACCTGTAAAATGCGCAGGAATCATAGTTGCCTAAATAATAATAAGATTCGGATAGCAGCAGGTTGGCTGAGACGGTTAATTCGCGGCCCTTTTCATTGTTTTCGAAATAACCAGTCGCCTGCCTAATATATCTGATAGCTGTTTTTTGTTGATTTTTTATATTGTGATACCTGCCCAGGCCGCAAAAGGCTTCGCCTATTCCGTTCCGGTAACCTGCGGTGACCGCCATATTTAATGCCTGTTGGTAGAAAAGGCCCGAGCTGTCAATAAACGCTTCCCTTAACTGCCAGGCCTTTTTTAAAACTTTGTTGACCGATGCAGTGTCCTTTCCTAAAATATTGCTTTTCTGGAAATCCTGTGCAGGCAAATTGCCAGTAAAGATCATTTGTACCAGGGCCAGTAGAAGAACCAGCCTGGTGGCCTTTATTGAAAGAAAATTAAATGTCATATTCATAATATCACTATCCTTTGCGGCAAACATGGCGTGTATTATTGCTTAAGCAAAACTCAAATACCTGGGTATGCGGATCACTTATAATGCTATATGGCTAAAGGTAACAATAAAAACCAAAACCAGTGGTTTTCCGCTATGCCACGAATAGGCGGTTTTGCAGGATAAAATAAGAAAGGTGATTGTAGTAGTTTTATGGAGTCATAGAAATGTGCCGGAAAATCCATTTTTTCACTCAAAAGAATTCTTTATGTTGAGACATTTACCAAAAATACTACGCTTGAAACGAAATTTTAAAACATTACACATATTCTTAATGTTAGTCTTTATTGGTTTTGTGAGCAATGCCCAACCTGTTTCCGGAACTTTTACAATTAATTCAGCACTGGAAACGGCAGGCACCAACTTTCAGTCGTTTTCCGAGGCGGTAGATTTTATCAGCGCAGGTGTTAACGGTCCGGTAGTTTTCAATGTATCTCCCCTAAATGGATCTTATTTCGACCAGGTAACAATTTTACCCGTAGCAGGTACGTCGGCGACTAACACCATAACCTTTAACTGCAATGGCGCTACGATGGAGTTTTCTTCCTCGAATCCCAGTATGCGCGCGGCTATAAAATTGGACGGCGCTGATCATATCATATTTGACAGCCTGAAAGTAATTGCTCATACTTTAAACACAGAGTTTTCTTACGGCTGGGGTTTTGTTTTATTGAGAGATGCCGACAGCAATATTATCAGGAAGTGTACGGTAAATGTCGAGAATAATTCAATGTACCTGCAAAATACGTATGGGATCATGATCGGCAGTACGGATGATTTCCCCAACAGTAATGGATTAAGTGAATGCGACGGTAATATCATTACCCAAAACACGGTAATCGGCGGCAATTCGGGTATCATGGTAAATAATTTTGCGGGTAACTGGGGAACTCCCGTATCAACCATTACCGGCAACCAGGTTACCAATAATAAAATTTCGAATTTTATCTACGATGGGATTGAAATACTATGGACCGCAAATACACTGGTTGAAGGAAATGAAATTTCGCTATCGAATGGTTATGGCGCTGCAATAAATATTACTGAATTCAATTCCAAATTAATGATCAGGGGGAATAGGATACATAATTTCACCGGTGCTATTAATTCGGCTGAAAACCGGGATGCTATTACGATCTCCTATTGTTATCCCGCAGCGGGAGAGGAGAATTCTATTGAAAATAACCTGGTGTATAATTTTAATACGGCCGGATCAAAAACGGGTATCAATATAGATAATTCTTCCTGGGTAAATATTTATCACAATACAATAGTAATGGATGATCCGGCTACGGACAATAGTGAATTTGTAAGGGGAATTTCATTGGTAAATCTTGATACCAATGTAAACTGCCTGGATAATATTGTTGTTGTTTCGAGTGCCGGATCAGGAGATAAGCATGCGATCTACACCAGCGCTACCAATCCAGGGATCAATCTAAATAACAATAACCTTTACAATGCGGCAGGGTTTATCGGCCGCATCAATGGTAATAATTATGCTACCATTACAGATTGGCAGTCGGGTTCCGGAAAAGATTTCCATTCCGTGTCGATAGATCCGGTTTTTGCTGATGCTTCCAACGGTAATTACAGACCGTCTGCATCTGTATTAGATAATATGGGCGCTTATGTGAATGTTGATAAAGACATCACTGGCGCTGCAAGAAGCAATACAGGTCCGGATATGGGCGCTTTTGAATTTTTAGCTTCCCCCTGTAGTACACCTCCTGTAGCAGGTGCCGCGAAATCCCTACCCGGCGCGATCGTATGTGCCGGATCACCTATCACAATCAGCACTACAGGAAACAGCGGCGGTACAGGTCAAACTTATCAATGGCAAACATCCACCACAGAAACAGGTTCTTATTCCAATGTTGGAAATGCCATGTTAACGCCGTCCCTGGATACCACTGCGCTAACCAATTTGTATTACCGGCTGCAGATCAGCTGCGCCTCCGTTATCGCCTACACGGTGCCTGTCCTCGTAAAAGCCAACACCGGACTTGCCGGAGGTACTTATACAATTAATAAGGCGTTACCCACATCAGAGAATAACTTTCAAAGTTTTGCAGATGTGTTATCAACATTTAAATGCGGGATAAGTGGACCGGTTGTTTTTAATGTCGTACCAGGTAGCGGGCCTTACAATGAGCAGGTGATTATTACCGCTGTTGCAGGTTCTTCCGCTACCAACACCATTACAATCAATGGTAATGGACAGACGCTTGAATATCTTTCCACCAGCAGCAGCCAGCGGGCCGTAATCAAATTAAATGGTGCCAGCAATATCATTATTGACAGTTTGAATGTCACCGCCCTTGGCTCAGAAGAAGATGAAGAATACGGCTTCGGGATACAATTGATCAATAATGCCGATGGAAATATAATCCGCAGGTGCCGTATCAATGTGACTACTGTTAACTCTTCTGAAGATTTTGCAGGAATAGTAGTGAGCGCGAGAGCCAATAACGCGACCGGTACCGGTACTACCAACGGATGCGATGATAACCAATTTACCGGCAATACTATCACGGGAGGATATTATGGCCTTACCTTGTCCGCAAGCACTACCGCGGAAGCAATGATCAATAACAATAAAGTATTGAATAATAAGTTCCTTGATTTTCATAACATCGGCTTGTACGTTTACGGTACAACTAATACATTGGTGGAGGGAAATGACTTTAGCCGGCCCGCACGGACCATTTCCGGAAGCGTGTATGGTGTGTATGTGACGTCCAACAGCACTGGTCTAAGGGTTTCAAAGAACAGGATCCACAATCTTTTTGATGCCAATGCAGCGGCTTCCAGCTCCTGCTACGGCATTTACACCTCCGGTTCCAACGGCACAGAATTGCTTCCTGATATTTACAGCAACAATATCGTGTACAATATTAAAGGCACCAGCGGCGCGCAATACGGCATTTACCACAGCGGATCAGCGTATGCCCATTACTATCACAATACTATTTCCCTTGATGACTCATTATCCACGACTACCAATACCACGCGTGGTTTTCACCAGACCGGTACTTCCACCGGTCTTGATTTTAAAAATAATATCATCACGATACGCAGGGGCGGTACCGGTATCATTCATGGCATGTATATAAATGGAAGCGCAACGATGGCTTACACGGCCGACAATAATAATTATTTTATTAATTCAGCTACCGGCGTTAATAATACAGGATATTTCGGGGGGACTGGTTATGTTACATTGGCAGAATGGAAAACCGCGTCAGGAAAGGATGCCGCTTCTTTAGCAATAAACCCGCTCTATGCGGATGCGGGCAATGGCGATCTTAAGTTCACGGCTTCGGTTCTTGACAACAAAGGTGTATTTGTAAATATTACCACGGATATCAGCGGTCTTGCCCGGAGTAATATAACGCCCGACCCTGGAGCATATGAAGTTAACACGGTGCTTCCTGTAAAGGTCATTTATATTTCTGCCAGCAAAATTGGCAACGATATATTGATCAATTGGTCAACAGCCACGGAAATAAACACTAAATCTTTTGTTATCGAACGCTCAACAGATGGAACCGTCTTTAGTGTTGCGGGAACAATCAGCGCAAGCGGTAACAGCAATACTGTACTACGTTACAGTTTCACAGACAAGGGTGCGGCAGGATTGCCTTCGCCGATTCTTTATTACAGGATCAGGACAGCAGATTTGGATGGAAAAGCAGATTATACAAAAACGGTAGCGGTCAGTTTAATTAACAATAGGATTGTTTCGGCGGCGATCTTTCCTAATCCAATGGTATCCGTGTTATATGCGAAGGTCATTGCACCTGTTGCCGGCAAGGCTACTATCCAGGTAAAAGATGCGACCGGACGATTGATGAGCAGCCAGTCGCAGCAAGTGGTTGCGGGTACTAACCTGGTTAGTGTCGACAATGTAAACCGTTTATCAAAAGGCATTTATTTTGTTTCGATAGCTGTAAACGATAAAAGATTTATAATTAAGGTCACGAAATAAACGGTCAGATTTGCATGGCTGCTGATATATGGTTGCCCTGTAAAAACGGTTAGCCGGGAATGTCCCGATAATTAAGAAAGAGATCAACAACGAATGGTGAGCTATGGAAAACAATGCCGGTATCGTTGATTTAAATCAAACCATATTTAGAAATATTGAAGGCGGGAATAACTATCATCATCTTTTACCTGGTTTTTTGTAACCAACTGGGGGCACAGAATTTTACCAATAAAGGAAAAGAGTTCTGGGTAGGCTATGGGCACAACCATTTGTTTAATTATGATGGCGCGCCTAACAGTCAAAGCATGATCTTATACCTGAGTGCGGAACAGCCTGCTACTGTTACTGTCAGCGTTAACGGAACATCCTGGACCAGGACTTATACGATACCGGCGAACACTGTTATGCCCAGCGATCTTATGCCAAAAGACGGCGCCGATGACTGCCGTCTAATGGCAGAAGGAACCAGCAACCGGGCGATACACATCGTAAGTGACGTGCCCATTGTCGCATTTGCACATACTTACGGATTGAATACTTCGGGTGGCACAATGCTGTTGCCGGTGGAAAGCTATAATTACACTTACTTTTCAATTAATAGTGAGCAAACTATTACAGACTCCTGTTATTCATGGTTTTATATAGTTGCAAATGAAGACAATACTAAAATTCGCATTACTCCTGTACGGCCTACTTTAGGTGGAAGGATGCAAAATATTCCCTTTGAGGTAACATTAAATAAAGGCGAGATATACAATGTGATGGGGAAATTACAAACAAACGGAAACGGTTTCGACATGTCGGGGAGCAAGATACAATCGATTCCGGGCGAAGATGGACGTTGCCACCCGGTAGGTGTTTTTTCTGGTAGTAGCAGGACGGGTATTTGCGTCAATTTTAATTACTTTTTAGACAGTGGAAGCGATTTTAATATGGGACAGGTCTTCCCGGTGACGGCTTGGGGCACGCATTATGTATTGGCAATGACCTCCAGCGCAGATGGCCCCGCGCTCCTGAATAATAACCGGGTGAGGGTTTATTTACGGGATAAGAATACGACGGTAAAAGTGAATGGGAATGTACTGACCGGACTTTCCAATAATTTCTTTTATGAATATTTAGCGACTTCTTCCGATATTATTACAGCAAATAAACCTGTTATGGTCGCGCAGTTTGTAACGTCCGGGTACGGCTGCGGCTCATCAGGGGACGGCGATCCGGAAATGTTTTACATAAGCCCTGTGGACCAGGCCATCAAATCAGCTTTCTGGTATAATACCGATCAACAGAATATCGAAGTGAACTATGTTACTTTGGTGATACCTGATGGAGGCATTGCGTCTTTGAAAATTGATGGCAGTAATTTGTTTGATACAACTTATGCTCATCCAAACGCGCCAGGGTACACGGTGGTAGTAAAGAAACTTCCGCTTGCCCCGATGCAACACAATGCCCAAAGCTATTCAGGATTTACCGCTGTTACCTATGGCCTTGGGCATGTGGAATCTTATGGATATAATGCCGGCACCTACATCAAAAACCTGGAAGCGACCGTGCAGGTTAAAAATGAATTTGGTAATGCTGCATCCGCTGTTACCTGCGCCGGTACTTCTTTTGGTATCCGCCTGAAAACAACTTATAAGCCTTCTGTCATATTGTGGAACCTGGGCCATGTAAGTGCATTGACGCCGAACTCGGATATAACGCAAACAGATCCTCAACCGGCCGATTCCATAACCGAAGGAGGAAGAAAATATTACCTCTATCAATTACCAGGCAACTATACTTTTGATTCAACAGGCACTTATGAGATACCGGTTACCGTTACGGATGCACGGATTGAAAATTGCAGTTTTAGCGTCGATATTTCAATACCGGTCGATGTGATAGCCGGCCCGGATGTTGATTTTACCAATTCACCTTTACTATGTTCAAATAACAAAGTGACATTCAGCGGCCTGCCGGTAACCGGGATCAGCGCTAAAGATTGGAAATGGCAATTCGGTGACAATACCATTGATTCTGTTCAGCAGGTAACTAAAGTTTACCCGGTAGCAACGCTGTACAATGTTCGCCTGCAGGCGATAAGGGCCATTGATGGCTGTACAGGATTTAAAGAGAAATCAATTACAATAAATCCTTCCCCGGCCGCTGTATTTAAATTGCAGGATAGTATCATTTGCATGCCTGGCGGTGGCGCCTCTTTTGTGGATCAAAGTAGTGTGGCAGGCAGTGCGGCTTTACAATATAAATGGGACTTTGGTGATAATACAAGTTCAGTATCGCAGCAGCCTGTCCATAATTAT
>JBDSLD010000061.1:0-15065 GCA_039916545.1 Ferruginibacter sp. | reverse complement strand
ATTTTTACTACCGGCAGGATAGCCGGAGTTGTTTCTGCGTCTTTCTTTTTGCAGGATAGCAGTGCAACACAAAAAAAGACTGCCAGAACGTGGTAAAAACACTTTTGCTTTAACATGATAGTTGCTTTATCAGCCTTGAGATCCGGCTATTAATTGATTGATTCAATTGTAAATTTCCGTTACATAGGCACAGGGCATTTCTGCCCCGTGCTTTGTTGGTATTTCCTTCGGTATATTGATCGCTTAGTTGGCTTTTAATTTTAGATACCAGGCATTACCCGTTTCTGTACCCTGTACCCTGAGATACATGGTATTCTCTGTAATTGCAAGGATTTCATATTCTTTCAATTGCGCCCCGTATCCTATATAGGTGTTATTTCCGCCTAGCATGATCGCTGTTTTAGTTGAAGGCGCCGTTGCTGCAATGCCTGAAGCTGAAGGCACAAAGGTGAAAGAAGAAGTGCCGCCATTATAACTGTAGCATCCTTCAGCACCAGAAGCCGGAATACCTGGTAACCCGCCGGCATCAGCACCTGTTTTGGTGAATACGCCATCAGGGCTTGCAACAGTAAGAGTGTAGGCGCCTGAAGAAGCCACTTTTGTGAAAGTGAAACTCGCCGTATAAAAACAGTTGCAGCAACCTGCTTTTTCATTTGGAGTAGCGGCATACCATTCCGGGGTAACAGAGGATATACTCCATGGACCTACACCAAAATGCGCTGCCATGGCGTTATCAACTTTCCAGGTTTTTGAACCTGTGCCAGTAAGGTTGGTAACGATGGCTGCTGCGGGAGTAAAATCGCTTCTTACCTGGATATCTTTTGTAACCGTGGTAGGTGTTGCACCCGGACCGTAAGCCACAACAGTTATCCTGTAAGCGTTTATACCTACCGCGGTATACTTTCTTGTTACTTTGCCATCTGGCAGAAATTCCAGTGAAATTCCATCGTTTGCATTGTAGTCGATTTTATAAGAAAGCACATTTTTACCTGTTAAGGAGATCAGCACATTTCCAGAACCATCACCATCAGGATGGGTGGCATCCTGTCCAATAATGGTGGTGGTGATTATCACTTCAGAGGGCGCAGTGAGGGAGCCCATATTGTATTCTTTTTTCTTACACCCACCAGCCGCAATCGCTAAAGCAGCAATGATTGAAAAATATCTTATATACTTTGTCATATAGAAAGTTTAATTAGTTAGTCTGAAATTGTCAACATAAATAATAGCTCCTGAACCATCTGTGCCATCGTTAAAACGCAGAACAAGCTGTCTGAATTTTTCTGTTGCAGGAATTGCCGGAATAGCACCAAAATCAAACACCAGTTCTTCCCAGGCACCTGAAGTGGTAAACGCTGTCTTAAAAACGGCTACACCATTGCTGATGGTACTACCCGCTTCCAATTCTACATTTAGTTTTTTACCAATTAGCGCAGGATCAGGATTGTAAGCGAGTACTCTTATTTTTTTCCCCATTGACATATCGATCGGAGTGTTCAACGGACTATAAGTTCCACTCCAGCTTTCAAAACCTCTTGTGAACTTACCTACCTTGGCACTGGTATTAAGGCCGGAAGCATTTGGATTATTTACTGTTGCAAACTGTTGGCCCCCACCAAAAGTTCCAAAAAAGTAATCAACAGTAGTCATATCAAAATCGATCGGCAAACCGAAAGGATCTGTAACTATTATGGGGGTAATTGTTTGCGATTGGGCTGCACCACCACTTAGTGCTACTACCTTTACATTGTAGTTGCCGGCGGCGGCATAATTGTGTGATACTTCTGCGCCGGTAGCAAGTGCGGTGCCCGTTTCATTGGTTACATCACCGAAATAAACCAGGTAAGATGCAGCATAAAGAGCAGTTGCCTTCACTTTTAAATTATGAGCGCTTTGCGTGGTAGTAACGGCAAGATTTAGTGGTGCCCTGTAGGTTAATTGAAGGGGGTAATTGGTTGTAGAAACTTGTCCCGACAGGCTTGTTGAATTAATGATAACAGTATAAGTACCTTCCGGATAAGAATGTACGGTACTGTTGCCGGGGTTTACAACTGCTGATGCCGGAGCACCGGCACCATGTCCATAATTAACAACGTAAGAAGAAGCGCCCTCACCGGTTGGTGTAATTTTTACATTCCCCGAATTATCATTACTTATGTCAAATATTTTTCCATTATTGGCGGTAGTGGCTGTGCTTAGGAACGACAGGTCATCATCGATACCGTCTCTTTTGCCGCAACCCTGTAGCATGGCCAGCAAAACTGCCAGGCTGCAAATGATCGTTACTTTCTTCATGATACTTAATTGGGTTAGTTATAGTTTGGATTCTGAACCAGTTTTGTTGCAGTTAATTCCCTGGCTGGGATAGGCAATATCTCGTTTTTACCAGCGACAAAACCCCTGCTACCTAATTTAGCGGCGGCATCTCCCCATCTAACAAGATCAAAGAACCGATGCCCTTCTCCTGCCAGCTCAAGCCTGCGTTCTGCCTTAATTGCGGCAAGCGAAACCGGAATAGAAGGCAGTCCAACCCTGGCACGTACTGCATCCAGCAGTGATTGAGCCCTTGCTCCACTGGCGCCAAGCGCCTCGGCTTCCATGAGATAAGTATCGGCGAGGCGGATAATATAATCATCTTGCTGGAAGTTCAGTTCAAGCGCTCCACCTCCTGTGCGGACATCACTATTTCTCGGGATAAATTTATTAATAAAGTAGCCGGTGTTCTGGTATCCTTCAATATAAATTGCCTGTCCTGCAGCTGCGTATGCTTTCACATCCAAAACGGTTGCGGCAAACCGAGGATCATTCTTAATTGCATCATAAAAGTCTTGTGTAAATGGATTGAAGCTCCATCCGGAAGGGATAGCGGGTGCTGGTGATCCTGCCGTTTTTGAATAACTCCTGGGACCTACCATCTGGTTCACCGTATTTCCTTCGTCAGCAGAACCTCCCCAGAATCCCCAGTCCGCGTTGGATTGGTTGGTATGGAAACATTCCAGGATTGATTCCGTATTGAATTTATTAGTGAATATCCACAAATCGGCAAAGTTGCTCAGCAATTTATTGCCATATTGGTTTGCCTGGCCTGGTGTGCCATTTACCTGGGCAAACTGCGTAGCAGCAAGCGCACCTTTATTTTCGTACAGGTATACTTTACCCAACATAGCTTGCCCGGCACATTTGGTAAGCCGACCTGCTTCTTTTGAAAGTATCAAAGAAGTGGGTAGCGAGGGAATTGCTTCAGTAAGGTCCTTTTCAATCTGGGCATATACTTCTCCCGGTGGCGCCTGGGTAACATCATAAATACCGGCGGTTGTCAGCGGAGCCAACAGCAACGGAACGTTTTTAAACATTTTCACCAGGTTAAAATAGTAGATAGCCCGTAATGCCTTTGCTTCAGCGGTAAGCCGGGCTTTCTCTGCAGCATCCATATCGATCTCAGGCAATCTTGCCAACAAGGCATTGGCCCTGAAAATACCCTGGTAATGATCGTTCCAGAAACTGCCGGGGATTATATTAGGGTTCAGTGTATAATTGGATACCCCCTGAATTCCGGCACCATCTGAAGAACCACCTCCACCTGCGTAGTTATCATCAGAACCTGCATTGAAAAAAGTGACCATATTATCAAAACCGCCTGCATTTTTACGCAATACATCATATACACCTACAACAGCAGAATAAGCCTGGTCACGATTAGCGTAATAATTTTCGGAAAGGAATTGCCCCTTAGGTTCTATGGTTATAAAGTCTTTCTTGCATGCCCCCAGCGAAAGCATTATTGCCATCGCCAGTACCGGCGTATTTAATCGAATATTTTTCATGTGTAATAATTTAATAAGTTAGAATTGAAGCTGAACACCACCTAAAATCGCACGGGCCTGTGGATACTGACCTTTATCTACCCCGAATACACCTCCACCTACTTCAGGATCATACCCCGTATAATTCGTAAGTGTAAGAAGGTTTTCGCCTGTAACATAAAATCGGAATTTCGATACACCGTATTTACCGAACCATTTATTGGGCAAAGTGTAGCCAAGCTGCATCACTTTTAACCGCAGGTAATCACCCTTTTCCAGGTAAAAGTCAGACATCCAATCAAAATTATGGTTAGGGTCGGTGCTTGTTAACCGGGGGTAATCGTTGGAAGTTCCTTCAGCAGTCCAGCGTCCCAATGCCCTGGCCGGAAAATTTGCTGTGAGAATATCCAGGCGGCGCAATCCCTGGAAGATTTTGTTTCCTGCTGCACCTTGTGCAAAAAGAGTAAAATCAAACCCTTTGTATTCCATATTTAAGGTAAATCCAAACGTATATTTCGGAATATTGCTACCAAGGAAAGCTTTATCCTGGTCGCCTTGTGTAATGGCTCCATCACCATCAACATCTTCCCATTGAAAATCTCCGGGGCGTGCGTTTGGTTGGATCAGCCCACCACTTTTATTTTTGTAGCTGGCTATTTGAGCCTCATTCTGAAAAACACCCATTCTTTTGTAACCCCAGAATCCGTTGTATGTGTTACCTACTTTGATTCTTGTAATTGCACCCATTGATTGAAAAGAAGCGCCACCAACAAGGAAGTTAGTATCTGCTGCCACATAGGTCACGGTATTTTTGAGATAAGAAACGTTTCCATTCACAGCAAGATTGAGTTCTCCTAACCTTTTACGGTATCCCAGTTCCACTTCAACACCTGTATTTTTCATATCGGCAACATTATCCCATGGATTTTCAGAAACACCTACATAACCGGGGATAACCACCGGGCGAAGAATACCGGTTGTCTTCTTATTGTATAAATTTACTGTCAGGTTAAACGCGTTAAATAATTGTGCGTCGAAACCAATGTCTCCTGATGAGGTTTCTTCCCAATGAAGATCCGGGTTATCCAGCGTAAGTGGTGAATATCCTGTGGTTACAGCTCCTGAATTTCCCATAGGGTAATTGTAACCACCCACCACGGTTGCCAGGTACCTGAAATCATCCAGTGCATCATTACCTGTAACACCGTACCCTCCACGTATCTTCAATGAGTTAACTACTTTATTACTTATCCAGAACTTTTCTTTATTTACGTTCCAACCTCCTGAGAAGGAAGGAAACACACCATATTTATTATTAATCCCAAAACGGGTCGAGCCATCCCTGCGAACAATACCTGTGAAAAGATATTTATCCTGGTAACTATAATTTAAACGGGCAAATAATGAAGTAACTCTATGTTCGATTAAATCAGTTCCGTAAGTTTCACGGTTTGTTACCGGTATATCAAAACGAAATGAGGCATCCTTATAACTGGTAATTGGCAGGTCGTAGATGACAAGCCCCAGGTTTCCGCCTATATTTTCAACGTATGTACCCTGGCCTGCCAAAATGGTTACGTCATGATCGCCAAGTTTTTTATTATAGGTGATGGTATTTTCAACATTCCAGTTAAATCCTTTATTTTCTTCTTTACGGTAATTGTTCCGAAGAACACTATTTGTTGCGCTCAGGTAAAATACGGGAGTAAAGCTTTGATTTCCCCAAAATGCTTTTTTTGCCCCAACAGTGGTGCGGATTTTAAGGCCTTTGATGGGAGCAGCCTCCAGGTAAGCGTTGCCAATGATGTCATCAGACCAGTTGGTACCACCGAGCCTTGTTTTGATATATGCTAACGGGTTCGTCATTTCCACTCCTACAACGGGGGAGATACCGTAAGGATTTCCGGCTGCATCCCGTAAAACCGGGTTGGTGCTGTAAGGCAGGCCGTTAGCAGCTAACGGATCGGTTACGACAAGGGGAGTGATTGGATCGAGATTGATGGCAGAACTTAAGGGGCCGCCGAACTCACTATTGGTATTCCCAAGCCCGATGCTTTCCTGATGGGTATAACCCAGTGTTTGCCCAAATGTAAAAATATTGGAAATCTTATGGGTAGAGTTCAAGCGGATATTCTTCTTATTATAATTGGAGATATCAGTTGCAACGATACCTTGCTGGTCCTGGATACCAACCGATAAATAGAAAGTCGACCGTTCTGTACCACCGCTCATGCTAACCTCATGCAGGTACCTTTTTGCACTGTTGTTGAATATGGCTTTCTGCCAGTCGGTGCCTTTACCTAATGAGCTGAGGTCATTATATATTACACCTCCGCCACCTGCTACAGACCTTTCATTCATCAGCGTAGCATATTGCGTAGCATTTGCAAGTTCAATTATTTTTGCCGGTTGAGAAACACCATAAAATCCGTTATAGTTGACACTGATTTTACCAGCTTTCCCTTTTTTAGTAGTTACCAGTATAACCCCGGTAGCGGCCCGCGTACCATAAATAGCAGCCGAAGCAGCATCTTTTAATACTTCAATGGACTCAATGTCCGATTGATTAAGATAGCCTATCCCTCCAGCATCTACCACTACGCCGTCAACAACCCATAACGGGTTGTTATTATTAAAAGTAGTAACACCGCGAACACGGATGGTTGATCCAGAACCAGGTTGACCGGAATTTTGGAGAATGGTTACGCCGGCTACACGCCCCTGCAATGCCTGTTCAACACGGCCATTAGGAACATTTTCAAGATCCCTTGCTTTCACGCTGGAGATTGATCCGGTAACAACACTTTTTTTCTGGGTTCCATATCCTACAACTACTACTTCATCGAGGTTGGCCACTGCTCTTGTAAGTGTAACCTTTAATGGAGTAGCGGTTATAGCTATTTCATCGATGGTATAACCCTGGCTCGATATGATGACCGCTTTGGCGCCGGCGGGTGCAGTTAGTGTAAATGAACCATTTTCATCGGTAGATGTGCCAGCCTTCCCTCCTTTCACGATGATTGATGCCTGGGGAATGCCCACTCCTTTGTCGTCCGTTACTCTACCAGTCACAACCTGGTTTTGTGCCATAATATTTGCCATAGCAAAGAAGGCAAAGCACAACGTTACAATTTTCTTCATAGCTTTTTCATTTGGTTAGTTTGACTTGTTTATTTGTTGTTTTGTGGTTTGTGTGATAATGTAAATAACGCAGCACACTCCCTGATATTCTTATTCGTTAAGAATAAATCAGGAAGGTTATAAACAAAAAATGGGAAAAAGAGCGCCGTTGAGACACTTGTATATAGCGGCAGGAAGTTTGTAGTTATAGCAGCGTTACCTTTCATTGCAATCATTATTAGGATGTGACGGTGAGAAATACCATCCAACACCACTTGCGTAATAGTTCACAAAAGTAGTCCTGCGATACAAAAAAGTAGGTTTTAAGTCTACATCATCACTACATCATTGGCAGGTAAGTGATTGATAATCAATAATGGGCAAATACATCAATACCACATCAAGTGAGTATTCGCAAAATTCCCGGACAAACAATTTTGAAATATATTTGCTAAATGAAACCTTTTGCATTTGCCTTTCTTGTTATGTCATTCCATATTATTACGCATGCGCAAAACACCATCGGGCTTCCACAGATTTTAAACTATAATAACAACGATTTTCATGGCGGCACCCAAACATGGGATATAAAACAAGATAAGCAGGGTATTATGTATTTCGCTAACAATGAAGGCTTGATCAGTTTTGATGGCAGCCATTGGAGTGTATACCCATTGCCAAATAAGACCGTGGCCCGGTCCTTATATATCGATAAGGGTAATAAGATATTTGTTGGTGGCCAAGACGAGTTTGGCTTTTTTTCTCCCGCAGCGAACGGAACCCTGTATTATACCTCCCTTAAAAGCCTTATTCCGAAATCTCAAAATCAGTTTGCAGACATTTGGGATATCGAAGCATATGGAGAATCTATTTTTTTCAGGGCCACCGACCGGATTTTTGAACTCAAAAACAGTAGGATACAGGTATTTACTTCTGCCTCAGAATGGCGTTTCATAAAGCAAGTAGGGTCAAAATTGATTGCACAGGATAAAACCAAGGGCTTGCTCGAATACAAAGGCGGTGGCTGGTACCCGTTTGGAAGTACAAAACCTTTTGATAGCTTGCTTGTATCCGGGATTTTAGAACTTAGCGCCGACGACTATTTGATAAGTACATTAAAAAACGGTCTATTTACTTTTAACAAAGGTGTTATTTCCAAGATGATCACAGCTGCAGATGAGCAGTTAAAAGGCAGCCAGGCTTACACACTTGCTGCCATGAACAAAACTGAATTTGTGGCAGGCACAACTTCCGAAGGTTGTCTCATAATGAATTATGATGGGGACATTGTACAAAAAATCGGACATGCAGAAGGGTTACAAAACAACAATGTGCTATGCCTGTATCTTGATAATAACAATAATTTATGGGCCGGCCTCAATACTGGCATAAGCTATATAGCGTACAATACTGCAATAAAATACATTCGTCCAAGCAAGGCAAGCGATCTATCAGCCTATTCAACGAGAATTTTTAATAATGATCTATATATTGCTACCTCGGATGGTGCGCATGTTGTTCCGCTTTCCGATCAAAATAAAGATCTAAGTTTTTCAAAGGGCGATTTTACCCGGATAAGGAACAGCAGCGGGCAAGTATGGCAGATTGATGAAGTAAACCAGCAATTGTTAATGGGGTACAATGATGGGGTTTTTGTGATCCGTAATAAAGAAGCATTCCCTATAAAACAAGGTACAGGTGCCTGGTTATTTGTACCTACATCTGCAATTTTCCCTTCCGCTAGCATCTTAACCGGAACCTATAACGGGCTTGAAATGCTGGGTTCGGTGGATGGTAAATTCAGAGATGAGGGCAAAGTAGAAGGCATAAATGCATCCCTTCGTTTTTTAGCAATTGATAATGAGAACGGCATCTGGGCCTCACATCCTTACCGGGGCGTATTCAAAATTCAATTATCGGCTGATCAAAAAAAATGCACCGCAACATTATTAACAGCTAAAGATGGCTTGCCCTCCTCTCTTGGTAACTATGTTTTTAAAATCAAAAACAGGGTAGTTTTCGCTACGGAAAAAGGTGTTTATGAATATGATGCATCGTTAAAAAGGTTTGTACCCTCCGCTTTTTTAACCCCATTATTTGGGAGCATGGAGATTCGGTATTTAAAAGAAGATGCTGATGGCAATATTTGGTTTTGCACCGGCAAACAGCTAGGAGTGGTTAATTTTAAGTTGAACAATGGCAAACCGGCCATCACCTATTTTCCGGAACTAACCGGTCACATATTAACAGGCGCTGAAAATGTGTACCCCTTTAATAAAGAAAATATTTTTATCGGTTCCGAAAAGGGCGTAATTCATCTTAACTATGAAAAGTATGTTGCTGTAAAATCTCAACCCAATGTACTTTTTCACCAGGTAAAGGCAATTGGAAAGTCGGACAGTATTATTTATGGAGGGTATTTTGCCGATACCGGAAAAATTTCCTTTAGCCAGGATCTTGTTCTGCAGCTCGGCAATAGTTTTAATTCTTTCCATTTTGAATACAGTTCGCCTGCATATGGTTCACAAAACAATATAGAATACAGTTACCAGTTAGTTGGATACGATGAAAAGTGGTCACCATGGTCGGCTAAAACGGAAAAAGATTATACGAACCTGCCTAATGGCGACTATCGCTTTCTTGTAAAAGCGCGGGATAACCTTGGAAACGAATCGGAACCGATAACCTACCGTTTTATTGTTGATCCGGCATGGTACAATACAATCTGGGCCTATCTTTTTTATGCTATTTTGTTTTTGTTGTTGTTATACCTTCTGAATATCCGTGAAAAGAAGAAATTACAGGTGCAACAGGCTGTCTTTGATGAAGAGCAAAAAAGGCTAAAATATCTTCACCAGCTGGAGATGGAAAAAAGCGAGAAGGAAATCATTAAACTGCAGAATAAGAAACTTGCCAGCGATGTAGTATTTAAGAACAAGGAGCTAGCTGATGCAACAATGCACCTTGTGGAGAGAAGTGACGCCCTTGCCAGGGTAAAGGATGAATTGCAAAAACTTTACAAAAATACTACCAACAATAATGATGTAAAAAAAGTGATTCAGTTATTGAATGATGTTGAAAAAAACAATGATAATTGGGAGCAGTTTTCATCTCATTTTGATGAAGTGAACAACGGCTTCCTTAAAAAATTAAAATCGACATATCCCTTGCTTTCCAATACCGATCTAAAAGTTTGCGCCTATTTGCAATTAAACCTTTCGTCGAAGGAGATTGCCCAGCTAATGAACATTTCGGTAAGAGGGGTAGAAATCAGCCGTTACCGTTTAAGAAAAAAATTGCAGATCCCAACCGAACAAACCTTAAATAACTTTTTAAATGGCGTAGTATAAAATCCATATCCTATCTTAACCCTTACCTGTTTTCACGTAATGCTTTTAAAGGCTTGCCTTTAACTCCAATAAAAACCTTTTTAATTTTTTCAGGGATTCAATAGCAGTAAATTTTTCGGTGGCCCGTTTGTTATTTTTAATAAAGTCTTTTGCCCCTTCCATGGTATATTTTCTCTCCCGTGTGAGATGGTAAATTAAATGAATATTCTTTACATCTTCAGGTCTGAACAAACGATCTCCTTTGCCATTTTTTTTGGGCTTCAACACATCAAACTCATTTTCCCACAACCTTATCAGCGACTGATTTACTTTAAACATCTCCGCCACCTTCCCGATTGAGTAATACATTTTCTGATATAAAGTTGCATCGTCGGGAACTGATATTAATTCTACCCCGGCGCTCATTTCTTTAATGCTTTTGCGGCCCCTGGTAGATTTTTCCTTTACCTGCGGCCGGATAATCACAACAGCAGTTGTATCTTTTTGAGTAACAGCTTCTTTCGCGGCCACAGGAATGGTTGCCGGTTCCACCTTCTGAGGTGGTTCGCCAAAATCAAACGCTATTTGTGTCTTTGACATGGTTTATAATTAGTCGAAGCTTTTTGCACTTCCAGTGGCGGCAAGTTTAAGCAAGCGGTCGTATTGTTCGGCATTAAGGTCGTTAAAGAAAAAGTATACCGGGTCTACCGGGCGGCCGTTAATATGTACTTCGTAATGACAATGCGGTCCGGTACTTGCCCCTGTATTGCCCACCCATCCTATGATCTGGCCTCTTTTTACCAGTTGCCCTTCCCTTGCTTTAATTCTCACCATGTGCATATAAACGGTTTGGTATCCATACCCATGATTAATAATTACATGGTTACCGGTACCGGTACCGGGGCCTGCAGTAGTTACCCTTCCATCGCCGGTGGCGTAAATAGGCGTACCCTGCGTGGCAGTAAAATCGAGGCCATTATGCATTTTCGGAATACCGTAGATAGGATGTATCCGGTATCCAAATCCGCTGGCTATTCTTGTAAGATCTTTGTTGCTTACCGGCTGTATTGCTGGTATGCTGGCCAGTTTGTTTTCCTGGTTGTTTATCAGCTTTTCAATTTCTTTGTAGCTGATCACCTGGTAAGCCACCCTGGCGCTGATATTATTTAATGAACTTGCAATTTCCTTGCCCAATAGCTCATCGTTCATCACATTTACTTTCTCCACTTCTTTTTTCTTTTCTGTCAACTGGGCACGTGCACTATCTGGCAACGGGTTGGCTTCAAAAATAGACCGGTAAACCTCGTTATCTCTTTTCTCCAGGTCGGCCATTTGCTGCTGAAGTGTTTTTACTTTATTATTCAGGATATTGTAATTATCCTTCATTAATTCGAGCCTTATCTTGGATTCTTTATCTGTAGGCCTTGGAATAAACTTTGTGTAAACCCAAATAATAAGGGCAGAACTTACCAACAGGGAAGAAAAAAAACCAAACACCCTCAGCAGTTTAACCCTCAAAGGTGTCACCAGCTTTTCATAACGAAGTGTATTGGTATTATAAAAATATTTTATCTTTTTCATAGCCCCCAAACCCCTTCGGGGCTTTAAACTTTTTCCCGGTTATCGATAGCGTTTTGAGGTTAAATATAGCCTATATCCATTTACATGCATGTTCTTAACTCAACCCCGAATTCTTTAACTTTGCGCCACCGTTTAAAAAGACGTGCAAAGATAGCGGGATCTCTTACAAAAATCAACCCAAAACAGGATGGCTTACTACAACGGTTTGCCAAAATAATCACACCGGTACCATGGAAAAAACACCAGGCTCACAAGAAATACGGCAGCAATTCCTTCAGTTTTTTGAATCAAAGGGGCATACCATCGTACCTTCTGCGCCCATTGTATTAAAAGACGATCCTACCCTGCTGTTTACCAATGCAGGGATGAACCAATTCAAAGATTATTTCCTTGGCAATAAGGCAGCACCTTACAATAGGGCTGCAGACACCCAAAAATGCTTACGCGTTAGCGGCAAACACAACGACCTGGAAGAAGTAGGCGTAGATACGTATCATCATACCATGTTTGAGATGCTGGGTAACTGGAGTTTTGGAGATTACTTTAAGAAAGAAGCCATCGCCTGGAGCTGGGAACTACTTACCGAAGTGTACAAGTTGGATAAGGATAAAATGTACGTAACCGTATTTGGAGGGGATGAAGAAGAGGGTCTGGAGAAAGACTGGGAAGCTATTGCTGAATGGAAAAATTTTCTTGGAGAGGACCGTATTGTATTTGGTAGTAAGAAAGATAATTTTTGGGAAATGGGTGATACCGGTCCCTGTGGACCAAGTACGGAAATTCATGTTGATTGCAGATCCGCCGAAGAAAGAAATGCAACTGACGGAAAAGCATTGGTTAACAACGATCACCCGCAAGTGATTGAGATCTGGAACAATGTATTTATACAATTCAATCGGAAAAAGGATGGCACTTTAGAGCCCCTACCTGCCAGGCATGTAGATACGGGAATGGGATTTGAGCGCCTGGTGAGGGTACTGCAAGGCAAACAAAGTAACTATGACACTGATATTTTTACAGGTACAATAAAAGCAGTTGAAAAAATATCTGGGAAAGTATACGACGGAACATCCACTCCGGCTGAGGCTACTAAAAATGCTTCCACAGTTACTCCCACCGGTATTGGTTGGGAGGGCGCTGTTGCCTTTAGGGTAATTGCAGATCATGTGCGTGCTATCAGCTTTACTATTGCAGATGGTCAGCTGCCTTCCAACACAGGTGCAGGATATGTAATCAGGAGGATCCTTCGAAGGGCAGTTCGCTATTATTATACTTACCTGGATTATAAACAGCCTTTATTATTCCAGCTATTGCCGTTGTTGGCCAAACAATTTGAAACAGTATTTCCTGAATTATGGCAGCAACATGATTTCGTATGCAAAGTGGTTAAAGAAGAAGAAGAAGCGTTTTTAAGAACACTAGATAAAGGCTTAAAAAGAATTGAAGAAACGATTAGCCAGTCACAAGTAACAAAGCAAGTAGATGGAAAAACAGCTTTCGAATTATACGACACCTACGGCTTCCCGCTGGATCTTACAATGTTGATTGCCGCTGAAAATAACCTAACGGTTGATGAACCGGGTTTCATGATCGAGATGCAGCAGCAGAAAAACCGAAGCCGTTCTGCAGCCGTACTTGATACTGACGATTGGATAACACTGGTTGAAGATGCAACCAATAAATTTGTAGGGTACGACTCTTCCGAAACTCGCACCAGGGTGATCAAGTACCGCAAAGTATCGTCTAAAACAAAAGATTTTTACCAACTCATTCTGGAGTCTACTCCTTTTTATGCAGAAAGCGGCGGGCAGGTAGGCGATACCGGCTTACTCGCATTTGGAGACGAAGAAATTATAATCACCAATACAAAAAAGGAAAATGACCTCGTAATTCATTTTACCGAAAGCATACCAGCAGCAATTCATTCGCCGGTAACTGCCAGGGTGAACATAGCAAGACGAAGATCTATTGCGGTTCATCACAGCGCTACGCACTTAATGCATGCTGCGCTGCGGAGTGTACTAGGTAAGCATGTGGCTCAAAAAGGAAGCCTGGTAAATGAAGAACATCTCCGTTTCGATTTTTCTCATTTTGCAAAACTAACCCCTGAAGAACTAGCTGCAATTGAGCAATTAGTAAATGAGAAAATACGGGAAAATATACCCGTTGTAATCCGGTCCATGCACAAGGATGATGCCCTCAAACTGGGTGCCATGGCATTATTTGGAGAAAAATATGGAGACATTGTTCGTGTTGTAATCATCGATCCGCATTATTCTATCGAGTTATGTGGCGGTACTCATGTTGGTAGTACAGGCGAACTGGGAATATTTAAAATAAAGCATGAGGCTGCTGTGGCTGCCGGCGTACGAAGAATTGAAGCGGTTTGCGGCTATTCAGCGGAGCAATATATCAATTCGGTAATTTCCGAATTGAGCTCCATCAGGGAGTTGTTAAAAAATCCAATAGATATCCGGCGGTCAATTGAAAATATGTCTGCTGAAAACAATACCCTTTCGAAAAGAATTGAAAATCTTGAAGCAAGGCAATTGGTTGCCATTAGAAATGAGTTGTTACAAAAAGATGAGATCATCAACAACGTAACCTTCGTTGGTGAAATCATCGAAGTAAGCAATCCCGACTCACTTAAAAAATTATGTGTTGATCTAAAAAACCACCTGCACGACCATGTAGTGGTTCTTTGCAGTAATATAGGCGGAAAGGCATTTGTTGCCATTGGCATTTCGGATACTGTAGTGGTGGCAAAAAAACTTGATGCCGCTAAAATTATTAAAACCCATATTGCTACTCTTGTAAAAGGCGGAGGCGGAGGGCAAAGTAATATCGCGACGGCCGGAGGGCAGGATATAAGCAATCTGAGTGCAGTGATTGAAACCGTACGATCATTATTATAATGAAAAATGTCCAGGGCTTGGTTTTATCCGAAAGGCATCAACAATAAGGAACTGAAATTGATCATCGCCCAACACAAGGAGGTCTAACTTTTAATCATTTATCACTCATTACTAATCACTCCTCACTCATAATATAATGCATCTCATCTTAGAAACTCCGCGGCTGCTATTGCGGCAATTTACGGAGGCTGATGCGCCGCTTGTTCATCAACTGAACAGTATACCGTCGGTGGTAAAATATGTTCATGAGCCGCTGCTGCGATCTGATGAAGAAGCAAGAGATATCATCGTTCGGATCATCTTGCCACAATATGAAA
>JBDSLD010000060.1:0-27834 GCA_039916545.1 Ferruginibacter sp. | reverse complement strand
CTTTTATTAAACAGCTCAGTAATATTTTATTGTAGGCCATTTCTTTAGTTTCAGATTAATAATATTCAACAAGAACAATCTCCACCATCCATTGTCTGTAAAGGTTTTCAGCGTTCTCTTGCAAACACTAATTAGCATTGTTGAAGATTAAGAGAATAAATCAAGCCACCTGTTTGAATCTATCAAGGCATCATTTCTTTAAATGATTTTCCTCCTTTAATTCCAAAATCAAGCGTCCTGATGGGAAAGGGTATCATGATATCGTTTTTATCAAATGCTTTTTTGATGCGAATAATAGCCTCGCTGCAGCCTTTCAGATAATCAATTTGCTCGGGAGATTTTATCCACATCCGAACAAGAAAATTAATAGAACTATCACCGAACTCACGAAAAAAGAGTGTTACTTCATCCTCGTCTGACAGGTGTTCTATGCCTTTCACAGCTGCAAGCGTTACCGCCCTTACTTTTTCGAGGTCATCTCCGTAAGACACACCAATGGATAGGTCGACCCTCCTTTTTCCAAGCAGCGAGAAATTTTCAATCGGATTTTGAAATACATCTTTGTTCGGGATGATCACCATTTCTCCCTGGAAGGTGCGCAAGACAGTATCGCGTAAATTTATCTCTTCCACCTTACCCATATATTCTTTAACCTTCACAATGTCCCCAATGTGCAGTGGCTTGCGAAAGGAAATAAAAATACCGCAAATAAAATTCGCGGCAATATCCTGGAAAGCAAATGCAAGCGCCAGTCCTATAATTCCTGCACCGGCGAGTATAGAAGTAACCGCCTTATCAAGTTTAAGGATACTTAGTGCCGTAAATAAGGTAATGCAGATCAGAAAGACATGTATAACTGAACCAATCAGGTTATTCAGGGTAATATTATCTGAGATCCTTGTAACCAGCTTTAGAATTAATTTCGAAAGTTTTTTTGCAATAAAAAAGCCGAAGACCAAAATAATACTTGCAAAAAAAATATTTGGCAGCATCCTTATGAAGCTATGCAGCCAGGTGGTCAGCTTAACGCTAATGATCCTGTATATATCGTTCATATTCATTTTTATTTGTTTTTTGAAAAGATGATTATTTTCCAAGGAAGTATGCAACTATTAATGGTCACAAAGCAATGGTGACCGTACAAAACTCCAATAAAATAACACTGAACAATAATCGCGCCCTTTCCCTTGTTCACCGCATTGAGTGCGTCCAGATATAATTCCTGATTTGTTTCACTGAATTGCCTACTTTATCGGTGATTGATAGAAGCAGTTCCGGACTGATAGCCAAATGAGTGGACCACCAAATTAGTTCTCCGAGGTTATTCAGGTCAACACTATTCAAGTCTTTTGGTATTTGCATTTGTATACTCATCGTAATAATTGAATGACCCTTTAAACGTTACAGGTTCCCATATGGGAAAGTGAACTATATTATATTTGACGTTACAGGAATATTGGTAGCTTATTGAAAAGCAAAATTTCAAGGACCCGCTAAATATAAAACTATCAATAAGTAATTAATAAAATGTTTTTCGGCTCACTGATATACCCATTCCTAAATTGTTTGCCAGTCGCGAGTAAATCTTATCTTTAAATATAAACCTCACAGAAAATAACTAACTTTTAATGGATAACTTTTTTAACAAATTTCGCCTTCACTCAGAAAATGAAGACTATGTAATCGTTATTAAGAACATTGAAACTGGTGTTACTTTCCGCGGCACAAATTTGTGGGTACTTATTTTTGCCATCTTCATAGCGTCACTTGGCTTAAACTTAAACTCCACCGCGGTTATCATTGGAGCCATGCTCATTTCTCCGTTGATGGGGCCGATCATGGGAATCGGGTTAGGGATGGGGATCAATGACATCGCCTTATTGCGTAAGGCACTTAATAATTTTATCATTGCCACCGGCGTCGCGTTAACCACCTCCACTTTTTTCTTTTTACTTTCACCTTTAGATGACGCACATTCGGAAATACTGGCGCGAACTTCACCCACTATATACGATGTATTGATTGCGTTGTTTGGTGGCTTTGCGGGCATCCTGGCCACTACAAGCAAACATAAGGGAAACGTTATTCCCGGTGTAGCCATCGCCACGGCACTGATGCCTCCCCTCTGTACCGCGGGATATGGATTAGCAACCCTGCAGTTCAGATTCTTTTTTGGCGCTTTTTACCTTTTCATAATTAATACGGTTTTTATAGCGCTTGCAACATTTGTTTTTGTACGGCTCCAACATTTCCCCTTTAAACATTTACAAAATAAAAAGGCCGAAAAAATGGCCCGGCATATTGTATGGGTGGTTGTATTACTCACACTTTTGCCAAGTATTTATTTGGGCTATGAAATGATACAACAAAAGCAATTTGAGAAGGTTGCCAACAATTTTATTACTAATGAGGCTCAATTTTCAAATGACTATTTGCTGAATAAAAAGATCAATGCAAAAGAAAAGACCATTTCCCTTGTTTTTGGCGGAAACGAAATATCGGCACAACAAATCAGTCAACTAAAACTACAATTAAAAAAATATGACCTAAATGGTGTGACATTAGAAGTTAAGCAAGGCTTCGCATACTTGTCCGATAATTCTGAGGCGCCACAAAAGGAACAGGTTAACCAATTATCAAAAGCACTGGCCATCAAAGAAATCCAGGAAAAATCCCTGCAATTGAAATTAGATAGTATTGAACGCAACCAGAAGAACGGGCTTCAGATATACGCTGAATTAAAATCTACGTATCCCAATTTAAAAAGCGCTGTCGTACAGCCATCAACCATTTACACTGATAGCGGCCGGTCAGCCCGATCCTTTTTAGTATTACTTTCATTTGGAAAAGTTTTGCCAAAGCGAGATAAACGCACCATTGAAAAATGGCTCAAAGTAAGGTTAAACGAAACCGCCATTACCCTGGCCTTTCAATAGCGCTACTGTTTATTTTTTCGTCACCGCAAGCTAACTTTAATTGGTTGCCGTTCCTTTGCCATCACTGATCCACTTTTTCAGGATAGCTGTATATTTAAGCGCATCGCTGTTGTCGGGATCAAGCTCCAGTATTTTGTCGTAGTAGCCTAATGAGGTTGCGTAATCCTTTGTTGTATTGGCTTCGTAAGCACCTAAATATTCGTAGGTGCGCACCAGTAATTGTTTGTTTGTTGCGGTATCACCTGAAATCAGGTCAATCAGTTTTAGGTAGTGCGGAACGGCAAGTCCTTTTTCCATATTTGTGTCAATCAAAGCATTGCTCCTTGCGCGCCAAAGATATCCATGTACCTGATCCGGGTATTTTTCTTCATAAATGGCGAACACACTATCAGCTTTCATATAATTTTTACCTGAATACAAAGCCATCCCCCATTTGTATATGTCAAGATTAGTAGGTTGTTCTTTTAATTCATAAATTTTTTCTCTCCAGGCAGCCTCCCTGTCGCGGTTACCAAGCTCTTTTTGCAGATCGGCTACGTTGATCATATAACTTACGGAATCCAGTTTGTCCTGCTCGCGTACCAGGGCCTTTTTGTACCACTCAATCGCTAACGACTTATCAGGATTGAGCTTCTCAAGCAGTTTTGCCTTCATTTCGAAATCTTTTGCAGTCAACGAAGAATCGTGTTGCTTTTCAAAATATAAATTCATGTTGGTAAGGGCCGTTGATGAATCGCCCAGGGCCGCCTGGCTGTACGCGATCATTTTATACAACCGAGGCTGGGCGTCAGTGCCGCCAGATCTCAAAATATCCTTGGCTTCTTTGATGGCCAGGTCCCAATTTGTTGAAACATAATCAATATCTGCAATCATATAAGCGTGCTTGGGCGAAGGGTCCGCATTTGCTATATATTTCTTTAGAAAGCGTTTGGATTTTACAACGTTCCTGAAATAATGGTAGTAGTATAGTTCATATAAAACGGGTGTATAAACGGAGTCGGCCTGGAAAGCTTTGTTAAACCTGTCCATATAAATCTCTGCGTTTTTTTGCGTTTTATAAATGCGCCCCTTTTTAAACATTGCTTCAGCATAGGACGGATTTATTTCTAATGCTTTATCATAACTCATGATCGCATTGGAACCGTCGATCATTTTTCGATAAGCGTCTCCCAGGGCCGTATAAATTTCTTCATTTTTTTTATCACGTTTTACTGCCTTTTGCAGCAGTTCAACGGCCCAGAGGCTATCCCCGTTTTTGCTGGCGACATTTGCTTTGGCAACGGCCAGGAGGGCTGCAGGATCTTTATATTTACCTGCCTCCAATACCTTTACCATTTGTTCCCGCGCCTGTTCTTTTAAGCCGGAATCAAGTAACATGTGCGCCCAGCCGATAAAGATCAGCGGACTTTCCTTTAACGAGGATTTTTCTTTCGATAGCTGGCTGGTTTTACTTTCCAGTATTTTCTTTGCGGAATCGATGCTGTTTTCATTCAGGTAGATTTCCGCAAGCCAGTACCAGGCATCCGGTGACGCATTTTCCTGGCTAATCACAGATTGCAAAATATTTTTTGCAGTTTCAAAACGTTCGTAATAAATGTGCTTTTTCGCATCTTCAATAGTTTGGGAATTGGCAAATCCAACGATGAGCAACGCTGGCAATAAAAAGAAATATATCTTTTTCATATAAAAAATTTAAGTTAAAAATAAATAACATCAAAGCGGGCTAATGGTAAGCACCGGTGGTGCTGTATAGCGCTGTATAATATTCCGGAACAGGGAGGAAAAAAATCCTGGCATCCTGGTTTGCGAACCCGGGTTTAGAATAACCAGGTCGGCGGATTCAAGCATTGCGAATTCGTTGACCGCCTCTGCTACATTTTGACTCACTATAATTTCTGCCTGCACTTTTATCGAACAATTGTCGCGAATTAATTTAAATGCCCTTTGCATATAATATTGAACCTTATCTTTTGTTTTTTCATTTTCCACCCCCAATAATGTTATAGTGGTATTGTATAAGGAAGCCATATAGATGCCATACATTAATTTATTTACAGGCAGAAAATCTGTGACCGGAATTACGATAGCAAATAACTTTGTCAATCTCCGGTTAACGGGAATAGTGATCACAGGAATATTTGTAGTTTCTGCAAGTTTGTCTGGATCCACCAGGAGTTTGCGCTTGTGGACAAATTTTCTTTTTTGGCCGATAAGTATCAGATCGAATTTATGGTGCGAAACAAGGTCGTCGATTACGGACAACCACTCTCCTTTTGTAATGCCGTATTGCACAGGAACTGATTTACCGGCTGATAAATTAATCTGATCAAGCAGCTTGTTCATTTTATATTCCAGTTCACTTCTGTTCTCTATTACTCCGAATGGAATAGCCATATGCCCCTGTGACATGGCGACAAATGAAAAGGGAATATCACTCACCACATGCAAGAGATAAATACTGCATTCATATTCCTGTGCAATATCAACCGCTTTATTAACCAGTTCCCTGGATACTTTTGAAAAATCCACGGGAACCAGTATCTTATTGAACAATTTTCGCATGGTTTAATTTTTACAATACAATAGTATTCCACGCAGATAAAATGCGGATTAAGCCTTTATTAAAATCAGATTAAATTATTTTGAAAAAACGCTCAGCGGTTTTAACGAACTAATCCTGAAATGGGTTCCACGTATGAATTATATTAAATCAGCAACAGGTGTAGGGTAAAATAATCTAAGCCGAAAAAAGAATAGTGGGAATTGTTAAAGTAAAGACGGTTCCCTTTTCAAGTGCCGATTCCACCTCAACGGTAGCCTTATGAAGTGAAAGGATTCTTTTCGTAAGTGTAAGTCCAAGACCAAAACCAGGTTTATTTTGGGCCGTTTCGGCGCGAAAAAATGGTTGAAAGATATTCTCGATATCAGCTTCGGCAATGATGTCTCCATTATTGGAGACTTTGATTATAATCGCTGATTTATCGAATAATACACCCACAACCGATTGATGATCGCCGCCATATTTACATCCATTTTCTATAATATTTTTTAAAGCAATGTACAACAGATTCGCGTTCCCAAAAACTGTTAGAAGTTTTTCATTATCCGGGAACACTTCAAAATTCAGCGCTATTTTATACGCTTCATTTTGCTTTTTTATATCTGATATTACCTTAAAAAGAATTTCGTCGACGCGTACCTCATTTAGATCAATACTACCGTGGGAGCCGGTTTTTGCAATGTTCAATAGGCTATGGGTTAACTGATGCAATTCTTTAATGTCTTCATATACACTCTGTATTACTTCAAGGTATTCTTCGTTTGACCTGTTGTTTTGCATGGCCACTTCAAGCTGACTTGATATCGACGTCAACGGAGTAGATAGTTCATGGGACGCATTGGAAATAAAATTTCGCTGAATCGTAAATGACTCCTGCAGTCTGTCCAACAAATTATTAAAAGTTTGGGCCAGCTTGGTAAGCTCGTCCCCGGGCCTGGTGATTTTTATATGTTTGGAAAGATTGTTCGATGTGATCAGGTTTACCTCGCCGGTCATTCGCTTAATCGGCGATATAACGCTTTTGGCAAAAGCCAATCCACAAAAAAAAGAAAAAACAGTAGCCAGCAGCAGGGCAATGAATAAAGTCTTTCGCAATTGAAACAAATATTCATTGCCGTCAATATCATATGCAGCAACGGCAATTATAAAATTACCCTCCTTACCTTCATTGTAATAAATCGCAGCGGCTTTTTGTTTATGGAAATTAAATAAATATTCGCCTTCCTTTTTTACATCCGCAATTTCTTTTGCTGTTAGATTCAGAGAATCATCCCTGCTATCAGAAAAGAAGTATTCCGGCAACCCATTATCATTGATAATTGTAATGCTTTTCTTATAAAGAGACGCTACAGCAGCAGTATTTATCATGCTCAGAACTGAAAAATTATTGTCTTTTGTTCCGGCATACACTTTTGCTGTGCTTAATGCACGGTTTTTCAGCCGCTTATTAAAGGAAACCTCCCTCTCCCCGGAGCTTACAAAATAAACGGAGGCGCTCATTATCGTTACAAAAAGCGTTACCAGTACTGCAAATAACAACGCTATTTTATATTTTATGCTCATGCTTACTACTTTGCTTTTAACATATATCCCATGCCTACCTGTGTATGGATCAGCTTGAATTCAAATTCCCGGTCAATTTTATTGCGTAAAAAATTTACATACACATCAATCACATTTGTTTTAGTATCAAAATCAATATCCCATACTTTTACGGCGATATCCGCCCTCGATACAACACGGTTTCGGTTACGCAATAAATATTCCAGCAATTGAAATTCTTTGGCTGTCAAATTAATACTTTTGCCATCCCTCGTTACCTCTTTACTATCAATATTCATTTCAAGATCAGCTACCTTTAAAATGTTGCCTGAAGGCAACTGTTGGTTCATGGTACGCTTTAATAAAGCCCGGATCCTAACAAGCAATTCTTTAAATTCAAAAGGTTTAACCAGGTAGTCGTCCGCCCCTGCGTCAAAACCTTCGATCTTGTCATCAGTTGTGGTTAAGGCGGTCAGCATAATGATGGGTATGTGCTGATCGCGGCTACGAATTATTTTACACAAATCATAGCCATTGACACCTGGCATATTTATATCTGTTATTATTAAATTAAAACTTCCGGAATCGAAAAATTTTAATCCAATTTTTCCGTCATACGCCGTTTGAACATGATAATTTAGTTCTCTCAATCCTTTTGAAAGCGTATCTGCAATCTTCTTTTCGTCTTCAACAAGTAATATTTTTATCTCTTCCATATTGGATATTTAGCTGCTTTTATGAACGGCGATTGAATTATTTCTGAATTAATTTTCCGAAAAAAGGCACAAATGCAATTCATTGGTTTTAATCCTGCATATACACCCTACCCTACACGCAAGCCTGGTGCGAAAATAGGGTTTTGCTAAAAAGGGATTTTATTTTTAAAGAATCAATCGTACCCCACCCAACTCTTCCACGCGGTAACTGAATTTTTGCCCAGGTGAACTTATAAACATAAAATTTTTAGGTATTTTCCATTCCTTGCTTAACCGCTCGATCAGTTCAGGTCCAAATTCACCTGTCATTGTAATAAATTCCATTTTTATATCGGGGTATGCCCTGTCAAGTACTTCAAAATCATTCAGGAATTTTGCAGGCGCTGGTTGATGTTCCTTTAAAACAGTAACAATCTTTATTTTACGGGTAATCTCATTTTCCTGAACATATATCATTACCTTATTCAAAGTGGCGATATCGTCAGCTTTGGAAAAAAAGATAAATTCCTGTTGGTGTAATACAGTTATAAAATGGCTTATTTTTTTTCGGCTTACCAAGGCAATTTTACGCAAATTATCTGTAAGGTGTTTAAGGATACTCAATACAAATTCCATGATAGGAATACGATTGAGCATCGCGTAAATAATGAGCATCGCAGGTACAAAATATTGCAGGAATACCACCAGGTATTGAGGTCGCATCTTTACGTTTCCATAAAGCGCTAAAATAACAGCCAACAGGGCAAGTAGCACCACAGCAGGTCTTGCATATTCGGGCCTTGGTAAACGAGCTCTCCTGATCTTTAAGATCAGATTACCCAGCGCGAAAAAAGCCATCACCATCAGGAAAGAAATAGTATAAACCCCCGCCAGGGGCGCCAGTTCTCCTCTAGTGACAAATAATACAGATACACACAAAAGGAAAAAAGTGATCAGTATGCGGTAACTGCTGCAATACTTGTTTTCTTTTAAGAGAAATTGCGGCAGAATCCTATCCAGCGTCATTCTTTTAATCAAACCATTTACCCCAACAAAAGAAGTAAGCAGGGCGCCACTGAGAACAGTTACTGCGTTAATGGAAATTAACGTGGCGAGCCAATTGCCACCCGTTAATTTTGCCATATAACTCAACAGCGATTGTTGGTGGGCATCGACAGTGGCCAGGGGCAAAACTGCGATAGCAAGTAATGCGATCACGGGATTTAAAATAGAAACCGCCAGCCACATATTTCGTAATGTTTTCGGAAAAACCCCTTTTTTCTGTTCCTCTACAAAATTGGCGGAGCTTTCAAAACCTGAAATTCCGAGCATAGCAGCGCTAAAACCGAAAAATAAGGCGGCCGCTATACCGCCGCCCCTGACAGGCAGAGAGAAATTTACCTGGAAAATACCCAGTCCGTTTTTAAACAGAAAGACCGAAGCGCTAATGATCAACAGGGCCATGGAAATTAAGTGGAATATAAAGATTACAAGCGCTACGATAGCGCTGTCAGAAATCCCAAATATCGTCAAACATAAAAAGATCAACAGTAAAAAAAAGGTCGCGAGAATAATGTGTAATGAAGGAATGGTTTGTTGAAGGTAATGCATTGCTTCACTTGCCGAAATTACTGCTGTTGCCATATAAGAAAGAATGGTAAGACAGGCCGCTACGGATGCGTTGCTTTTGCTCGTGGTATTCAACAATACATTATATGCACCACCATTTAATGGCAAAGCACCTACTACTTCGCCGTATATTTTTCGAAAAAGAAATAGTACGCCTGCTACCATTAGCAAGGAAATCCAGGCATATTGACCCGCCATCCCTATAGTAAGCGCAGAAACATATAAACAAGAGGACGTAATATCATTTCCACAGATCGCAGTGGCGAGCCAGGTATTTAGTTTTTTTTGGGATGACATACTTTGTTCTTTGAATTTCAATTAATCCGGCAATGATTGCGGGATGAAAGAATACTTGTTTTATTAACGTAACAGGAACTGGTTTAATAGTGGCCAGCTTTAATAGTCCCAATTGGTTGAAATTGCAATTGGCGCATATTCAGCCGGTTTTAATTATTGAAAGAACATTGTGTCAACTCTTCTCCCCGGCCGGTTTGTTCAAACAGGTCGAATCCTTCTCTAAAACTTAATACAGGTATTTTAGCGCAATTTATTACTTGTTGTGCGTAACCGCTCACGAAAAAATCTAATCCGTTATAGTCCAGGCAACAGTTAATGATAACCAGGTCAATTGGTAAAGTTCTGCTCAGTTCAAGTACTTTCTTTGCGAAATTATTACATACATATAATTTTTTTGAGTAGGTAATGTTTGTATTATTGATGAGTGGCCCCATTTCAAACAACTCCTTTTTATCATTATAAAATAACCTTTCCTCTACTTCGCTTTCCAGGTACAGATTAGCAATGTGCACAGCTGACTCTACACCGCGTAAAAAAGACTGCAAAAACTGATACTTATCAATAATACCTTTTACAGGTCTGACGGGAAATAGAATTTCTGTGAAACCCTTTTCAAAATATGCCGGAATAGTTAGCACAGATCTGGCAGCATTTTTTATCACATTCGCGGTTGTTGACCCTACTAAAAATTCCTTTACTCCAGATTTGCCATGTGTACCCATAACGATCAGGTCTGACGAAATTTCGTCGGCAGTGCAACAAATTTCGTTATATGGAATTCCTACCGGCATATGCATTTTAACATGCAGTTCATTTTTTCTTACAATTGTTTCATATATTTCATACAACCAGGTTCTCGCTCTATTATTAATTTCATTGATCATTTCAGGCCTGTTGTAATCAGTCGCCAAACCGGAAATGATATACCTGTTTTCAAGTACATACAATAAATGTAAAACCGCATTGTGTTGTTTGCATAGATCCACAGCCACACGCAAGGCATTCTTTCCTGCCTCAGAAAAATCTACCGGTGCCAGAATATTTAAAATATTGGATTTCATAAGTGAACAAAATTGGAACAAAGTGGCCGGTGAGCCATTAAAAACGCATTAAAAAATGATTAAAATATGGCGTCAATTACTTATAGGGCAGCTTTTATGATCATACAGCTATTCATAGGTGCACATTTGATTGGAAATAATTTTTATCTGTTTACAGACCTGCGCTTTTTTAGAGGATAATCCAGAAGGTATTCTGGAGTAAAAGCAAACGTATCATATTGGTACTTAAAAAATATTCCCAAACTTTCCTCGCAGGGAGCAAAGTATTAATTATCAAATGCAGGTTATAAGTATTACTATCCGCGAAGGTTTGTTTTTGCCGGATCCTCAGCACCAGATCAAATTTTAAAATTCTTTAGTGGTTAAAATGGTTTCGCCCGTTGGGTACGAAATGTCGGGAGCATCTTCGGCAGTAATAAAAATTCTTTTCGGGTCAAAAGAAGTGACTGTACTAAAGGAAGCTTTCAATGCCTTGGACAAGAAACCGCTGGAACTTTTTAGCTGGCCCAAGTTTCTGGTCTTATGTTCATTTGTTTCAAGCCAGATCACATAATTACTTTTGGACGGCTGCAGTTGATCAGGCTGCGCCAGGTGCAGAACCTTTATCTCAATTGAATAATTTTTATTTGCGTCTTTTTTGATTTTCACCGATCCATCCGCCGCAGGCACAGCTACTGATTGCAAGAATTGCAACTTTTTTGAACATGAATTCAATAGCAGGAATAAAAACAGTATCAATGCGGTATGAGTAAATCTGTAACTCCAGGTAAACTTTTTTTTCACGGTCGAATATTTTTGCGTTTAATGTAAATGACTAAAAAAATATGATTGTACGATCATACTATGCTCCAAAATTATTTTATCAGCCTTTGGACAAGATTAAAAATGAATTAAATGTCCATTAAAATCCGCCATATCATCGAAGCGAAGGTATGATCCAAGTCAATCAAGCCCTTAATATTGTACATTTGCGAGCACCGAATTCAATTTTTTATGACAGCCTTTATTCTCATCGTCTTTGTCCTGGGATATATTGCAATAGCTTTAGAACATCCTTTAAAATTAAATAAAGCAGCCTCCGCCCTTATAACCGGTGCACTTTGCTGGACCCTGTATATTTTGAAAAGCGAATCACCGGAGAAAGTTACCGAGGAATTATTACACCACCTGGGAGATATTGCTTCTATTCTATTTTTTTTATTGGGCGCTATGACAATTGTGGAACTAATAGATACACATAACGGCTTTGACCTGATCACCCAAAAAATAACTACTACGAGTAAACAAAAAGTTTTGCTCATCATAACCGTATTGACATTCTTTTTATCCGCCCTGCTGGATAATTTAACGACCGCTATCGTAATGACCTCCCTTTCTTCAAAGATATTGGTCGACAAAGAGCACAGGCTATGGTTTGCCGGTATGATTGTAATTGCTGCAAATGCCGGGGGTGCCTGGTCGCCATTGGGCGATGTAACTACGACCATGCTCTGGATCGGTGGACAAATTACCGCGTTTAACATTATGAAACAACTCATATTACCCAGCCTGGTGGTTTGTCTCATTCCCGCGTTGATCATGTCTAAGCGTTTTAAAGGAAAAAAAATCAGTCCCATACCTCCATCACAATGCACTGTAACAGAAAAAAAATTTGGTCGTATAATTCTCATTTTTGGAGTAGGGTTTTTGCTTTTCGTTCCCGTGTTTAAAACCCTTACCCACCTTCCGCCATTCATCGGTATGCTGCTGGCATTAGGATTGATGTGGATAATTACGACCTTTCTGCATAAAGATAACCGAACAGAATATGCGGAAAGATTCACCGTCTCAAGGGCGCTGCAAAAAATAGATACGCCCAGCATTTTGTTCTTTCTTGGTATTTTATTGTCTGTTGCCGCGCTGCAGTCCGCGGGAATTTTAAAAGAATTGGCTACGGCACTTAACAATACTTTAAAAAATGATTATTTGATCGGCATCGCATTAGGTTTATTATCTTCCGTAGTAGATAATGTTCCGCTGGTCGCAGCCTCGCAAGGAATGTATGATTTGTCTACCTACCCAACAGATCATCCATTTTGGGAGTTTTTGGCATTAACCACTGGTACCGGTGGCAGTGCAATTATCATAGGTTCTGCGGCAGGGGTTGCAGTAATGGGAATTGAACAAATTGACTTCATGTGGTATTTAAAAAAAATCAGTTGGCTTGCGCTTATTGGCTTTGGAGCTGGTATTTTGGTGTTCCTGCTACAACACAGCATTACTTAGCTTTTAATGGTTGTCACCACCGCCCCAACGTTTTATATTAATTCTTTGAAATCAAATCTATAAATATTGAACCAGCGAATTTCATTTTGGTTCCGTTGCTGTTCTACGAAATAATTAAACTTATTAACCAGCAAGCATTACAGGCTTTTAAAATCCTCCTTTCTTGGGCACAAGCCTCCTTAAAAAGGAGGCTTTTTTATGTCCAAATAATAAATGCAATGGGCAAACCCGGTACAAAATTCCTCGATACAGATATGCCAGCTGACCGCACTGATCATAATTTACAATTATTGAAACATTTTTAAAGCAGGCAAAAATATATTACCCGCCTGATTTAAAACGCCAACCGGCTCTTCTAACATGATGTGGGCAGGGGCGAGATTACCAGGGACTGTCGAAAACTCTTTGCGGGTTGAGGCTTGAGGAAGCTTTGTGTCCTGGGTGCTTAGAGAGTTATTTGTTATAAATAATATTGTTGTAGCTGTTAATATCTTTTTCATATTTCTTAATATCCAGGTTAGATATGGTTATAGAACAAACCTAAATTGCCACCCAGCTTTTAAGAAATCTTTTACACCAACGTACTTTTTGTAAATGTGAATACTGTTTTCCAGAGGTATTTGGTTATCCGTTGATTGGCGATGTATCAGAAAAACTAAAGTTTCTTAGATGACAATAACCTGCTGTAAATCCTACCTTTCAGCATTGCTGGCTTATATTTCAATCATTTGTTCCATTGCCATCTTCCTGTTATATTTGTTCCAGTCAAAACCAACATTAAATTCTAAATCGTCCTGTTGAAGGATTACCTTAATTAAAAAAATGACATTATTCAGAATTGTTGTATTCTTGATTGCTATAACATGTTCAAACTGCAAAGGCCAGGTAAAAAAAAATGCCAAAGAGATTTACAATAAGGACTTTAAGTGGACGATTCGAATACCCGAAAATTTTGATACGGTGGCAGCAGACCAATGGAAGAAAATTCAAAATAGAGGAGCGGAGGCGATCGAAAAAACTTATGACGAGAAAATAGAAAATAATGCGAAAACAATTTTTGTATTTAAAAGTGATCAATTCAATTATTTTGAATCCAACTATCAATCTTTTGACGTGGCCAAAGATGGAAGTTATTTAGAAAACTTTCGAAGCGTGAACGGCATTTTATTCGGCACATTTCAAGCCCAGATGCCAGATGCCAAATGGGATTCAGTCTCCTCAACAGAAATCATCAGCGGATTAACATTTCTAACCTTCAACGTGACAATAACTTTTCCCAATAAGATGGTCGTGGATGTTTGGATGTACAGCCGGCTTTTTGGAAAGAAAGAATTTACTGTAAACATTATGACTGTTGATAAACAGAAACAAAAATTATTGTTTGATGCCTGGAAAAATTCAAAATTTGAAGGAAAATAAAAATTCGATAACATCGCATGACAAATAGACAAAGACTTTTACGAATAAAATTTTACAATTATACTGCATTCGAAAAAAGCTAATCTGAATCCGAGGCACGATCGATATTTTTGACTTCAAATTACATTTGGGTAATGAATCTTATTTTATGCCTGGGGTACCTGATCTTACCAGGAATTGATTATGCAATTTTAAGTAGTTATCTTGTACCACGCGATTCAAACAGCAGATGAATCGAAACCAGCTTAAACAAATTTGTAAACTTAAAATCTTACCAATATTAAAACAAACTGACCTGGACAAAGAAAAAGAAAAGCAAAGAAATGTTAATGCCTTTGTCATGCAGTGGATAACGGGTAGTCCGATCATCAGCGTATATAAAAAGGGGATTGAAATAAGTAAGAATAAAGAGATGAAGAAACTCATCAAATTAACCGATGAAAAGAAACTGGACGATTACATAAAAGACAAACTAAAGATAACAGCTTAAATATCGGGCCTGCAAATAATTCAATAATGAAAACACTCCCTAACCGACCTTACCATCTATTTTTGCTGACAGCAATTGTTCTTTTTATCCTGTCATTTTTTTCTTCAAAACAAAGCTTAGATCTCCATTTAAATGATACCTATTTCGTGATTTCGAAAATGCACTTTATGTGGGTATTGTCCATTGCATTTTTGGCTGCCTGGGCGATATATAAAGTAACCGATAAGTTTTTGCTAAATAAATACCTGGTATGGTTTCATGTATTGGCAACGATAATCATCTTAACCATTTACCTGACGCAGGAGTACTGGCATGACAAATTACTGCCGCCCGTAGAAAGGGAATCTGTTTCTTATAAAACGATACTGGAATACCAACAGCACGAATCAAACATTTATTTGCCGCTAACGCTAATATTTATAGCCGGGCAGATTGCCTATTTTGTAAATTTATTTGGCGGATTGGCCAACCGAAAAAAAATAAAATAAGTCGCACACAAGCACGCGAATTAAATGCGGACCAATAAAGCCGGTAATAGCGTGTATACGTAACAGTGATAAAAGCTCAAATTCTTCTTTTATTTTTCCGCCAGGATATTTTCACCATTGGAATAACCTTACGGTACTCTATTTTTAAATCTTTCGGCATTGCGGCTACAATTCTACATTTGCCGTTGATTCGTCGTCAACTCATTGACTGAACCATTTACTTACCTTTTCCAGGTGCTTAAAGTTTGTTATTTCCGAACATTTAAGATTCTTATTTTGTTACTCTACGAAATTAAACGGATATTATTTTTTTTAATGGTTATTTGTTTAAGAAAACGTAGTTATTTATGAGAATTTTGGAAACAAAAAAGCAAATTGCAATCATTGGTGGCGGTCCAAGTGGGATGTTTTTGTACAAGCGGTTATTGGAATATGCAGGTGAAGATTTTACTGTTGATATATTTGAAGCCAAGGAGAAGTTGGGCAATGGTATGCCTTATAGTAATCAAGGTGCAAACATTGAACATATTACCAATGTTTCCGGTAATGAAATTCCGCCGCTTGTAACGCCAGTTGTTGAATGGGTGACTTCATTACCGGAGGATACACTAAAAAAATATAGTATAGATGTTAATAAGTTGACTGAATTTATGGTTTTGCCCCGGTTATTATTTGGTGATTATCTCAGTGCCCAGTTTGATCTTTTACAGCAAAAAGCGTCAGTAGCGGGCGTGAAGACATTTGTTCACCTCAATAGCAAAATAACAGATGTAATTGATGTTCCTGGGAGGTCTAAAGTAATTATCGAGATCGGTGGGAAAGACACCTGGGAATTTGACCACGTTATAATTTGCACCGGTCATAACTGGCCCTTAACCCATGAGGGTAAGGTGCCTGGATATTTTGACTCTCCATACCCTCCTTCAAAATTAAAGATTCGGATTGAACACGAAATCGCCATTAGGGGAAGTTCACTAACAGCGATTGATGCAATCAGAACACTGGCCCGGCACAATGGTGTTTTTGTTGAAGAGGGACCGCATAAACTTTCTTTTGCACCAAATGAAGATGCCCAAAATTTCAAAATTATCATGCATACCAGGGAAGGCCTGTTACCTGGTATCCGTTTTCACCTGGATGACCCGCGGCTATCGAATGATTCACTTCTTTCAAAGGAAGATATTCTCTGTCACATGCAGGAAAACAATGGCTTTCTTTCGCTTGATTTTATTTTTGAAAAAGATTTTAAAAATTCCTTCCGGGATAAGGATCCACAATTTTATGAACGCCTGAAAGACTTAAGTATTGAGGAATTTGTTTGCGCAGTGATGGGCATGAGGGAGCGTGCGGATCCGTTTCAACTATTCAAAGCTGAATATGCTGAAGCAAAAAAATCGATTCAACGAAGAGAGTCAGTCTACTGGAAAGAAATGCTGGCTGTGCTAAGTTTTGCAATGAACTACCCTGCTAAACATTTTACGGCGGAAGACATGCGAAGGCTGCAGAAAGTTTTAATGCCACTGATATCGATCGTTATTGCTTTTGTTCCCCAGAGCTCATGTGAAGAGTTGATTGCATTACATGATGCGGGCAGACTGGAACTTATACCTGTTGGAGAGGATAGTCATATTGAAGTTTGCACCGAAGGAGGTATTGTTTATCATTACATCGATGAAGATGGTGATAATAAACAAAAAAAATATAAATCTTATGTCGATTGTGTTGGACAACGACACTTGTCATTAGAAGAGTTTCCATTTCAGAGCCTTGTACGGAATGGCACCATTAGCCCGGCGCGCATTAAATTTAATTCTGCTGAAAATGCATTGTCATTATACAATTCCGGGGACAAAGATGTAGAACCCGGACATGACAATCATTATTATCTTAAAGTACCAGGAATAGCTATCACCGATACTTTCAGAGCTATTGAAAAAAGCGGCAATCACAACCCGCGAATTTATGTTATGGCTGTCCCGTATATTGGAGGTTACAATCCTGATTATTCGGGACTCGATTTTTGTGAAGAGGCTTCTAACCTGATTGTTTCAGATATGTTTCAGGAGGAAAACTGGAAACGGGTCGTTTAATGTTATCGCGCCTGCTAACATAATGGTTTTTCACAGTGAAGAATTAATCAATGTTAACTGCAGAGAAATATTCGATGGTGACATCAAAGAAGGTGGCGGAAAATTAACCATATCTTTAAAAGACTGGAACTGTTTAGTGGTCTTAACCCGCATATATTTCCAAGTTGAGCCTTGTTTCTTCAAGATCCAGTTCCCGCTCTATCTTTCTTAATATTTCTTCGCTTGCCTCACCTTTACGATGCAAGCGTTCGAGCGTCTTCCTTTCAACACCTATGAGGTCAATCTGCAGTTTTGTAAAGTCATTAAAAATATTTCCTGCAAGCGTCTGGCCCTTACCAAAATAATTTGCGGGCAAGTCGGTTTTTTGCAGGCGATTATATTTTACCTCGTACTTACTTTTAATATTGTGCAGCAATTCATCCTGCACCAGCGAAAGATTTTCTTCTATATGTGTAATAGTCTCCGTTACAACATTTGTACGTACTTCATATTCCTCTGCGGCAATAGAATAAGGCTTAATACCTAGTTTGCGGACCACCCAAGGCAATGTAAAACCCAACAATACCAATGTGGAGAGTATCGCACAGAAAGTGAGGTAGATGATCAGGTTGCGGTGAGGGAATGCCCGGCCATCCGGTAGCACCAATGGTAAAGCCATTGCAGCAGCCATGGACACAACTCCTCTCATACCGGCCCATCCGAAAACGACCAGGTTCCGGTAATCAAAAGGCTCTGTTTCCCGTATACGTTTGCTTAGGTAACGCGGTATCAGTGCCGCCGGCACAACCCATACAAAGCGAACTACGATCACTATAAAACTTACAGCCAATCCATACAATACAAGGGAATTTACAGGGTATTCGCGGATGCCGCTCATTACATTACGCAACTGTAAACCTATCAGTACAAAAATAAGCCCGTTCAAAATAAAGATGACTACCTCCCACACAGAATAGGTCATGATGCGGCTTTGGTGACTAAATATTTCGCCTGACCGGAACGAGAGATACAATCCTGTCGTTACTACAGCTAACACTCCTGAGAAATGAAATTGTTCTGCCAGCAAGTAGGCTGCAAAGGGTGTGAGAAAAGTAAACGTGACTTCAATAATCGGATCACATACAAACTTCTTATGCACCAGGTACAAGCAATAACCGATTAAAAGTCCTAATGCAATACCCGCACCAGCTATCAACAAAAAATTAAGACCAGCTTGCCAGAGAACAAAATTTCCTGCAGTGATGGCAGTCAGGGCATATTTGTAAGCGACTAAACCACTGGCATCGTTTACCAGGCTTTCGCCTTCCAGGATGGTAATTGAGCGGGGATTCAGGCCGAGGCCCTTTGTAACTGATGTCGCAGCTACCGCATCCGGTGGAGAAACGATCGCACCAATAAGAAATGCTGATGGCCAACTCAGGTCAGCTATCAACCAATGCGCACCTAATGCTACAAATATTGTGGTAGCCAGAACCAATCCGATTGCAGCAAGGCTTATGGGCCGTATGTTAGCTTTAAATTCGTGCCAGCTGGTATTCCAGGCGGCTGCATATAATAGTGGTGGTAAAAAAATAATAAATACAATTTCCGGGTTGAGCGTTATTACAGGAAGGCCCGGAATAATACTGATACAAACGCCACTTAACACCAATACGATCGGAAATGGAAATTTATATTTATTACTTAAAATGCTTAGGAAGGCGATGCCGAACAATAAAAATATAATAACAGCTATGTTCTCCATATTTAATAAAAATAAGAGAAATAAAACAGATTTACGAAAGTGCATCCGGAGAACGGGTAGGAAGGTAATTATTTGGTTTGTAAGTCAGGTTGCAAAGGTTTCCATCCGGCTATGAAGCGCTTTGGATCGATGTCCTATATTTAATTTCCAAGGTGATCTTTATATTGTCTTGATGACGATATATTAAAAACCAATATTCTCAACACTGTGATTTTTTTTCACTTTATCCAGGAGTCCGTTAATGCGCTTACCAAACGGCGACAATGTTCCTGCAAGGACATTCCTACCAATTACAGAACTGATCGTTTCCCGGCCATCGCCGAATAAATGTTTGCTGTCCTTGAGCAAATAACGATTAAATAATTCCGGACAAAGCACATTACCCGCACGGTCTATACATTCCGCAAATCGTATGAATTTGTTGTTGGTACCTTTTGCATTCACCAGCAACCCATAGATCATTCCAAGCGGGCTTAATATAGCATACAGTATAATTGCTAAAATAAAGTACAGTATTCCCATAGTTTTTTACGTTAAAGATAATGATATCAATAATTGATCTGTCGGTGTGGGAGATTCTGTTTTGACTGGAGAAGTGTAATATTAACATGTCGATTAGTTGCATGTTACAGAAGAATCAAGCTGCAGTGGCCTGATACATTGATTGGTCAAATTATCATTTTTTGAACGACAATTCTCCAATTGCATAAATCTTTGATTAAATCTTATCACACAATTTTTATTTTTAATCTGTCAGTACTCATTTACTTTCAAATATGAGTTTTAATAAAAGGCTAAGGTGTCAATATTAAGTAATGTGAGGTACCTCAAGCGTATTTTCATAACTGGATCATTTTTGGCTTTCATAATAATAGTTAATGCATTTAATATTCATAACATGCATAATATTCTTCGGCCACCAACTATATCTAAAGAAAGTATAAAAAATTTACAGCTGAATTAAATTATTATCCATAGCCGTAATACCATAAAAAAATAACACCTAAACTGAAAAAATCCGATGAGTTATTTTAGGCAAGAATTAAAAAAGGAAAATTTACAAAGAAAAATCATAAGCGTGGTATTTTTAACACGTTAAGTGACCAAAACGTAATCGCGCTTAAAATCTTATTATCATAAATTTGACGTATACAATCTCAAAACCATCCAACTCAAAATAAAATTTAAACTATTACCCCCTCCCGCCAACTAAAAAAAATGAACAGAAAAAATTTCCTTACCGCTATCGCTCCTGTTGCCGGGGTAATTACTGATATTATAAAAAATACTAACCTTAACAACCCAGCAACTGTCCTGACAATTCCGCCTTACCTTAAAAAAGAAGCTGTAATTGGAATTACCTGTCCGGCCGGGTACATTACCCTGGCGGAAATTCAACCGGCAATAAGTAAATTAAAGGAATGGGGATTTAACATCCGCATTGGCAATACCGTTGGCAAAAAGGATTTTACTTTCGGTGGAACAGACCAGGAAAGGCTGGATGATTTTCAACAAATGCTGGATGATAAAAACATCGATGCCATTTTATGCGCCCGGGGCGGATATGGCGCCGTTCGGATCATTGATAAACTCAACTTCAGGCAATTCGCAAGCCGGCCAAAATGGATCATCGGTTTTAGCGACATTACGGTCTTGCACAGCCATTTGAACCGCAACTATGGCATTGCCTCACTGCATGCTAAAATGTGCAATAGTTTTCCGGATAACTGGAGCCAGGCAGAGCCTGTTCAAAAAGAAACAATAGAAAGTATTCAAAAATGCCTGGCAGGAGAAATAATGACTTACCCCATTGTGCCCAACACAAAAAACAAAACGGGCGTTGCAACCGGCGTATTGATTGGAGGAAATTTGAAAACGATCGAGTCGCTGGCGGGAAGTAGCAGTGACCTTATTTCAACGGGGAAGATCTTATTCGTAGAAGATACCGGCGAATACCTGTACAGCATCGACCGCATGTTTTGGAACTTAAAAAGAACAGGGAAACTTGCCCGGTTGCAAGGACTGATCATCGGCGGATTTAAAATTAAAAAAGATGATGAAGGGGAAGAATTTGGAAAAACGCTGGAAGAAATTGTCCTGGAAAAAGTGGCCGAATACAATTACCCGGTCTGTTTCGATTTCCCCGTTGGACATCAAAAGAATAATTTTGCATTGAAATGCGGTGTTACGCACCGGCTGACGGTTGAAATAAAAGAATGCTTATTAACAGAAACAACATGATAAAAATCCCACCCTACTTAAAAAAAGGCGACACCATCGGCATCACCTGCCCTGCAGGTTACATGGCAAAAGAAAAAGCACAGACCTGTATCGATACCTTGCAGCAATGGGGTTTTGAAGTTATGGTAGGAAAAACACTGGGCAGCAGTTCCGTTAATTATTTTTCGGGAACCGATGAAGAACGACTCAATGAATTACAAGCCATGCTGGATGATGACAGCATCAATGCCATTCTTTGCGGGCGTGGTGGCTACGGTGTTGGCAGGATCATCGACCAGCTCGATTTTACGAGGTTTAAAAAGAAGCCCAAATGGATCATTGGCTATAGCGATATCACCGTTTTGCATGCCCACATTTATTCAAATTATAAGATTGCGTCGATACATTCTCCCATGGCCGCCGCCTTTAATGATGGTGAGTATAAAAACGAATACATCGCATCTCTTCACAATGCTATGATTGGTAAAAAAGCGATTTATAAATGCGCGGTACATCCCTTTAATAAACGAGGCTCCGCGACCGGTGAATTGATTGGCGGGAACCTCTCCATCCTTACACACCTTATTGGCACGCCCTCAGACATCAAAACAAAAAACAGGATTTTATTTATTGAGGATATCGGGGAACTGATCTACAGTACGGACCGGATGTTGCACCAGTTAAAACGAAGCGGCAAACTGGATTCCCTGGCTGGCCTGCTTATTGGCGGCTTCACAGATGTCAGAGATACAGACAGGCCTTTTGGAAAACCGATCCTGGAGGTGATCAATGATATTATCAAAGAATACGATTACCCGGTATGTTTTAATTTTCCGGTGAGTCATGAAAAAGAAAATTATGCCCTAAAAATCGGTGTTGTCTATGAATTAAAAATAACCGGGAAATTAGTACGGCTTTCTGAAACTACCTGAGCTTGAAATTTCACCTGCAATATCGCAGGCATTGATATTGAACAAAAACCCATTGGTGGCTTTCCGAAAAAAACACAATAAGTTAATATTGCTTTTCGGGAATTTAGACTTATTAGCAGGAGCTTTGTGAAAAATGAATAAACCCGCACACAAACAGCTGTGGGAAAATATCCAAAACTTCGCTTTTGACGATCCCGCATCGGATTTTCCCTTCTCAAAAAAACTTCAAAAAGAAAATAACTGGACCAGCGCATTTACAGCAGACGCGATCGAAGAATATAGAAAGTTTATGTTCCTCTGCTGCATTTTACCCAATGGCGCTTCTCCTTCAGAAATTGTTGACAGGGTATGGCACCTGCATTTAACCTACACTACCAATTACTGGATTGGCTTTTGCCGAACCACCTTGCACAAGGAGATCCACCACTTTCCGAGTAAAGGGGGTACTGAAGAAAAGACTAAACATGTCAATTGGTACCTGCAAACACTCGAACAATACGCTAAAGTATTCGGGACATCACCTCCCGCTTCGTTCTGGCCCGCCGGTCCTCAATTTGTTGAGCAAGTATCTTTTGACATTTACGACAAGAACTTCTTCCAAAAAACGACGCTTGCTTTTGCATTATTTAGCATACTATTTGTTTTGATGTCAAACCTGTTTCATACAAAAGGGCAAGATTTCCTGGTCTATTATTTTGTATTGATGACGGCAGGTATTATCACTTCAGCGATATTGCAATTACATAAGGCAAAAAAACTGGAACACTTTATCGATCAGTATTTCCCCCTTCAATGCAGCCCCTACCAGGCTGCAAATTTTTTATATGGCAGGCACAGGGCTTACCAGGTAGCCCTGGTCGACTTGTTAAAAAGAGATATCATCGATACGGCCGGGGAAGCTTACAAATTAACCACGGCACCAGGCTACGATCCGCAAAAAGAACAAAATCCATTGTTGCCGGCACTGATTGAAAATATAGCCGTTGGCGATACTTTTACCTATCAGCAAGGTTGGGCCATGGTAGATGATGGAAAGTTGCAAAATGATTCATTTGAACAATTAACAGGGTTATCAAAAAAAGTAGATTATCAAAAACTAGTCGTGCCCGGTATCGTGCTTGCGGTTGGCTTTGCAAGATTGTTCCAGGGAATGGCCAACGAAAAACCTGTCACCTTTCTTGTTTTTGAAATTGGCTTTTTTTCTCTGATCGCCTTAATGATAGCTGCCCAGTATTCCTACACCTACCTGGTGTTTAAATATTCGAAGCAAACCTGGATGAATCACAATAACAATGGATACAGTGATAATATACTTAACAACTTTTCATTATTAGGAGTTTCCGCCATTGCAGGTTATGCAGAATATGGCTCACTTACCAGGGTCTTTGGATCAGAAGCTCCGGAGAGAAAAAATACCTCCGGATGGGATTCCGGCGGTACAAGCAGTTGCAGTAGCGGCGGTGATGGCGGTGGAGGTGGAGGATGCGGCGGAGGATGTGGTGGTTGTGGGGGTGGAGATTAGTGGTTAACGCAACAACGAATCCAGTTTCTGTTGAAACAGCGGGAACTTACCCAGGTCCCGGTGAGAACCGTTTTCGATAGTAACGAACTGGTCTGTCGGTTTTAAAACAGTTTTCAATTTGGCGGCGCAGCGATAGGGAATTACCCAATCACTCGTTCCGTGAAAAATAGTAATGGGTGCTTTTATATCCTGCAAATATTCATTCGTGGGAATTTTATAATCCGACATCCTGGTAGTGGGATAAATAAAAGCATAACAGGCAAACAGATCAGGAATGCTGTAGTAAGGCGTCTCTAAAATTAATTGCCGGCAATCTTTTACTGAAGCAAGATAAGACGCAATGCCAGTACCCAATGATTTACCATATATAATGATGCTGTCTTTCCCGTATTTCGTTGCAGCCAGTGTATACACCTGCTCTGCCTGCTGGTACAATATCTTTTCATTTCTTTCTCCAATCGATTTTCCAAAGCCCGGGTAATCTGCCATCCAGATCTCATAGCCATGGCTGGTAAAATTTGACACAAATCTTTTATACCTGTTTATATTCCCCCTGTTACCATGAAAATATATAACGACCCCCCGTCTTTTTACCGAATCAGGCGGAAAAAACTGCACCATATTTAGGGTATCCGTACTATTCAGGGGAATATCAACTTCGGCAAATGGAATGTCAAAATCGTATTTGTAATCCCTGGGTAACGGGGTGGGATGAAATAAAAGATAACCTTGTAAATAATATAAAGTGATCCCAATAACACTATAGATCAGGGCGATTATTTTTATCCAACGTAGAAATTTTTTATTCATACTGCAAGTTACAAAGAGGTAAGAACAATTTCCGGCCTGGAAAGAAAGTGCTCGTTAAGCCGCTGCTAACGTGAGGGGTTAATTGTACTTATTTTTTAATGCCTATTTTTGATAATCTTTTTTAAAAAAATAGAATTATTGTATAGCATCAGTATGTCAATAACTGCGGGTTGTAACACGACTGTTAATTAAAATACTAAATTATCCTGCTATATTAAAAGGTTATAATATTTCGTCATATTTGGTATCGAATTTGCCTGAAGGTGGCAATACATTATTTTTACAGTAACTTGACAATAAGCTGCGCAGAGGCCTGAACATATTAAAATGGTTTTCTCTTACACTGATATTTTGGTTGGTGCCTGCTATTTTACTCATTTATGTTTTACCTGATTATCCTACCTGGGTTTTTATTATTTTAACTATTGGTTGGTTCGCCGGCTGGTTATTTGTTTTCAGAAAAACCATACAAAAAGTTTGGTTCTTTCTGTCGCTGATAATCTTTATACTTTGTACCTGGGGCTTCTTACAAATTACTGTTGTACAAAATTACCTGGTTGACCAGGTAGCTTCCGCCTTATCGGATAAGCTTCACGCCAAAGTGCGTGTAAAACATATCAACTATCATTTTTTCGATAAAATGGCCCTGGACGGTTTGCTGATAGAAGATCAGCAAAAGGATACTTTATTATTTGCCGGTAGTGCCCGGGTAAATATTACTGACTGGTTCTTTCTAAAAAATAAGGCCACTTTAAAATATGTAGCGCTTGATGATGCGATCGTAAATATGCAGCGGACCGATTCGGTGTGGAACTACCAGTTCCTGGTCGATTATTTTGGAGGACCGGCAGATTCGTCCGCGAAAAAGACCGGTGGAATTGAATTCGATATCAAGATACTCCAGTTTACAAATATCGAATTTAACCAGGTCGATAAATGGGTCGGTAATAACATGAGAATGTCAGTAAAAAACCTGGATCTGTATGCTGACGATATAAATTTTAAAAAAAGACAGATCAATTTAAACACACTTACCCTGAATGAGCCTGTTTATTCAATGGAAAATTACACTGGTAAAAGACCTGATTCACTCAGAAAAAAGCCGGTTATAGATACAACCCTGCACCCTTCCGCCAAAAAAGCCAACGATAATGGTTGGGTGATGAATGTAAACAGCATACATGTAACCAACGGCGTTTTTAATAATGAAGTAGAAACCGAAAGAGCTGCTTTTCAAGATCTCTTTGATGGGCAGCACATGCGGTTCAGCAATATCACCGGTGTATTACAAAAAGTTCATTTTGAAAAAGATACCCTCACAGCCGAATTATCATTGGGTACCAAAGAAAGAAGCGGGTTTGAAGTAAAGAAGCTGAAGGCCAACATGAAATTCACGCCTGAAAAAATGGAGTTTAACGAGCTGGAACTGCTTACCAATAAGAGCCGGCTGGGAAATTATTTTGTCATGAACTACACCGATTTCGGAAAAGACATGGGAAATTTCCTTCATAATGTGACCCTGGAAGGAAACTTTGTAAATAGTGAATTAAACAGTGATGACCTTGCTTTTTTTGCTCCCGAACTTAAATCATGGAAAAAAATATTTTCCATTAAAGGTGTTGCCAAAGGCACCATTGATAATTTAAGCGCCAAGGGCATGCTGATAAAAAGTGGCAACTCCTTCCTGGATGGTGAAATATCATTAAAAGGCCTGCCGGATATCAACAAAACCTTTATTGATTTCCGCGCCAACGATCTTCAAACGACTTATACGGATATCAGTGCCATTATACCTTCATTAAAAAACATGACTCAACCACAGGTAAGTAAACTGGGCAATATCCGTTATAAAGGAAACTTCACCGGCTTTATCAACGACTTCGTGGCTTTTGGCTCTATCGATACCCGGCTGGGGAGCGTAACCGGCGATATCAATATGAAATTGCCGGAAAATAAGCCGCCCATTTATTTAGGTAAACTTTCCACGAATGGCTTCAGGTTGGGTGAATTTTTAAACAACGGCCAGTTAGGCGCCATTACCTTTAATGGAAAAGTAAACGGTAGCGGGTTTACCGGGAATAATATCAATGCCAACCTGGATGGATTCATCCGCAGTATTGATTTTGCAGGATACCAATACCAGAACATAAATATAAAAGGCGATTTCGGTAAAAAAATATTTACCGGCCTGGTTAGTATCGATGATCCAAACTTAAAATTGGATAGTTTGAAAGGTACCATCGACTTCAGTGACACCATGCCACATTTTGCATTTAATGCCACACTCGCAAAGGCAGACCTTAAGAAATTAAAATATACGTTGGATGATTTCGTTTTGGAGGGCCAGTTTGACCTCAATTTTACAGGAAACAATATCGATAACTTTTTAGGCACTGCCAGGATACAGAATGCCAGGCTTTTGCACAACGATGTACCACTTTCTTTCGATTCGCTGGTATTGCAATCGTCCCTGGAAAATAATCAGAAGCATTTAACCATCCACACCAATGAACTGGATGCCGACCTTGCCGGCAATTTTAAAATACTAGGGTTACCCGATGCTTTCAAAGTCTTTCTCAGCAAGTATTATCCCGCTTACATTGAAAAGCCTTCTTACGCGGTCAGCGATCAGAATTTCTCCTTCCTGGTAAAAACAAAAGAAGTGGATGCCTACGTTCAATTGATCGATAAAAGACTGTCGGGTTTTGACAATGCTGTCATTTCAGGCAATATCAATTCAAAAGAAAACGACCTCAATGTTAATGCGGAAGTCCCCTTGTTTCGCTACGATGGAAAGGTTTTTAATAATGTCCGGCTGGCCAGTAAGGGAAACCTGGATTCGTTGGCGGCGACCATAGACATCGATGAAATAATGATCAACGACAGTCTACAACTTCCCGCTTCCAAACTGGTGTTCACTTCCCGCAATGACATTTCCGATATCAGTATTAAAACCAGGGCCAGTAAAACTTTTGGCGATGCTGCCATCAATGCCCGCGTACAAACTTTAAAAGATGGTGTAAAGATCCATTTTTTCCCTTCTTCATTTATCATTAATGATAAAAAGTGGGAACTGGAAAGGGACGGAGAGCTAACCTTGAGCAAATCAGAGGTAAGCGCTAATGAAGTAAAAT
>JBDSLD010000059.1:0-12062 GCA_039916545.1 Ferruginibacter sp. | reverse complement strand
CGGTTACGTTATTTCCATCGACCAGGTCAGCGCGTACCTGTCCCAGGAAAATGCTATGAGCGCCGATGCCGGTCTTCGCGCTGTGTTGCTGAATACTTTCTCCAATAAATGTGGCAGCTATTGGCCCCTCAACAAATATATTTTTTGGTTTTCTGTCTGTCATGACTGTTCTGTTAAATTGTTTTTTAGCCAGGCGAGTATGCCGCCATGCAGACTATATATTTTTTTCGATTCCCCAAATTCCTCAAATAACAACTGTGCAGCCTGCAAGCTTCTTTTGCCCGACTGGCAAAATAAAATTACTGTTTCGTTTTCAATGGAAGTTATTTTTTCAGCGAATTGTGACAATGGAATTTGCGTATAAGTAAAACTTTTAGGCACAGGTAATTCGTCGGGCTCTCTAACATCTATGATCCCGGCGCTGCCGGATTTAAGCAGGTCATCAAACACCGCCCCGTCTATTTCAAACTGCAATTTGCCAGGAGAACAGAGCCACTCGTAGTCCATCTTTTTAAACTCATCTATCGTCGCGGGGATTAGCGAGCGACTTTCGGTATTTGCGGATAATATTATTTCATATACCCGGTTATTTAACGCGTTGTAAGTTAATAGTGAATTGATCAGCGGCTTGCCGATACCGGTGATCAGCTTAATGGTTTCGTTTGCCTGCATGGTACCGATGATGCCGGGTAAAACACCCAGCACACCATTTTCGGCGCAATTTAAAACTTCCCCTTCCAAAGGCGGAGTTGGAAAAAGATCACGATAATTTACAGAAATATAGCCTTGCTTATTTTGATAATTGAATACGGCTACCTGTCCTTCAAATTGACTTACGGCTCCGTACACCAGGGGCTTTGTCAACAATACACAGGCATCGTTGATCATGTACCTGGAAGCAAAATTATCAGTTCCATCAATGATGATATCATAAGCGCCGATAATGAGCAATGCATTCTGTGGAGTCAGCCGATCCTTGTAAGCAATGATATTGATATCCGGATTTAATTTTGCCAGGTTGAATTTTGCCTTCTCCGCCTTAGAAAATCCTACGTCAAAAGTAGAATATAAAACCTGTCGGTGAAGGTTTGTAAGAGAAACCACGTCATCATCCACAATACCGATATTACCAATGCCAGCCGCCGCCAGGTACTGTAAAGCCGGGCAGCCAAGGCCTCCCGCACCGATCACCAATACCCTTGAGTCCAATAGTTTTTGCTGGCCGGCTTTGCCGAATTCTTTCAGGATCATTTGGCGCTGGTACCTTTCATATGTCGTATTATCGCTTTTCATTTTTATCCCCCGGAAAATGGTGGTAGCAATGCTACGGTAGAGTTGTTAGGAAGAAGGGTATTTTCTGAAACAATGTTTTTATCAACAGCAATTACATATTTTGAATGAATCAATGCCGGGTAGGACCGCTGGAGTATATCTATAAGTCTATCTGTGTCAACAATATTTTCCAGCACAATGGCGTCAGTTCCTGTGATGTCACAGAGTTGGCCAAATAACATAATGTTTACTGTCATAATTATATCAGTTGCTGTTTAAGAAGGGTATTGATTTTTTATATTGCTCACCGAAACATCGACCATCTGTTGCAGAATACGGGTATCGATATCTGCTAGTTTTTTAATGTAGATACAGCCTTTACCCGATTTATGTTTTCCGAATTTCTGCAAAAATTCTTCCCTGTCATCAGCAGGTAGAGACAGGTATAAGCTAATCGCCTCTTTTCTCGGCGAAAATGCTACAACCGGTGCTTCTCCCTCGTGCCCGCTATTATATTTATAATGATAACTGCCAAAACCAACAATACTTGTGCCCCACATTTTTGGGTCCAGTCCGGTTTGATTTTTTATTAATTCGATGATCGAAAAACTGTCATTGCGTTTTGTTTCATCCGTGACGGCATTGATAAATTCAGTTACGCTTTTTGTTGTTTCGGTTGTTTTATTTTTTGCCATAACCATTTAAATTTAATATTGATACTATCCTTGTCACCCTTGTTTGTTTTGGCCTTTCTTACATCCATGTTATATTTACCGGGTTATTCGTTCATTGCTAAAACAGTAGAATTAGTACCGGTATTTTTTACATCCTTCCGTATTTTAAGCATGCGTAAATAATAATTTACAGGCGGCCAGCAGTAACCCTACCGCCAGCAGATTTTTTAATATGGTTTGCTTAAACCGCAATGCGCCAAAATAAGCACCACAAATACCACCGATGAAAGCGATCCCAACATACCAAACCATACTTTCATTAAAATGGATACCTTTTTTAAGTTGTCCCGCAAGACCGGAAAATGAATTTACGAAAATAAATAAAGCGCTGATAGCGGCTGTTTGTTTTTGATCGGTCCATTTTAAAATCAGTAATACGGGCGATAAAATAATTCCTCCACCGATGCCGATCAGGCCGGACAGAAAACCGATTGCGGCTCCGATAAACAACGATAGGGCGGGGCTTGATTTTTTTAGTTCATGTGCAGGCGTATTGCCAAAGAATAAAAACCGGGCTACCGGGATAAGCAATAAGAAACCCAGCAAGGTTTTATAAACCGGCCCTCCCAGCTCCATCCTGCCGCCGATATAAGCCAGTGGGATCGAACCAATTGCCAGGGGTAGAAATATTTTCCATAAAAAATGCCTGCCGCGGTAAAACTGGATAAAAGAAGTAAGTGAAACAAAAAGATTGAGCAGCAGGGCCGTTGGCTTCATTACTTCCGGTGCAATGCTGAAAATGGCCATCAGCGCCAAATAACCACTAGCACCCCCGTGGCCTACCGATGCATATAAAAATGCTACCAGGAATAATAGGCCGTAAAACAACACAATGTAATCCTGCATTATAATTTAATTAGCCGGTAGCAAATGTATTTCCACTTCTTCTCCTTCTTGGCAAGATATGGTGCCCTCACCTATCCTGATCAGGCAATTTGCTTTGGCGAATGAACTAAGGCGGTAACTTTCCTGCGCCTCCAGGGCTGTTACTTTTTCGCCATCGAAATAGCCTTTTAAAAAATGGGTAAGTCCGGCGGCTTTCTCAAACCTGCCGGCAAGCGGAGCCTTTAATATTTTTAACCCTTCATTTTTTTGATTGCTTAATTGCTGTAAAGCTGGTAGCACATATTCGTAAAAACAGGTAAGCACTGAAGATGGATTACCGGGTAATCCGAATACAGGCCTGTTATCTTTTTTGCCAAAATACAAAGGCTTTCCCGGCCGCTGTTTTAGGCGATGAAATAATTTTGTTATTCCGCACTGTGTAGCGGCTTGCAAAACAAAATCGTAATCACCAACGCTTATTCCACCAGTTAACAAAACCAGTTCGGTTTCAACCAGGGCCGTTTCCAGTACCGTTTTTAAAATTTCCAGGTTATCATCCGCCCAATATATTTTTACGTTTTTTATTCCTTGTTGTTGAAGTGCGGCGGTAAGTGTGTATGAATTTGATTCATACACCTGTCCCCGCAACAAAGGCTTACCCGGCTGTTGTAACTCCTTGCCGGTAACGATTATGCCAACAACAGGTTTAGGGTACACTACTACGTTAGTAATGCCAATGCCTGTTAAAAATCCAATGGCTGCAGGAGATAACACCGTACCGGCCCTAAGTGCTATTTCGCCGGCTTTTATTTCCGCTCCTTTTGGCCTTACATTCAGGCCAGTGGTTAAATGATCATCTGATATAAAAAGCTCACCATTGATCGCTTTTACTTTTTCCTGCATCACCACTGTATCCGCTCCATCCGGTACCGGAGCTCCTGTAAAAATGCGGGTTGCCTGGTGAGGCGAAAAGGAAATTGTTTCACCGGATCCCGCAGGGACTTCACCTGATATTTGTAATGTCTTGTGTGATTGCCATCCTGCAAAAGAAATTGCATAACCATCCATAGAAGACTGTGCAAAAGCGGGTATATCACTATCTGCATAAACATCCGACGCAAGTACAAGGCCCGCTGCCTGCGAAACCAAGGCCAGTGCGGGGGACAATTGTTTCACTTCTTCCCGTATAATTTTTTTTGCTTCATCAACTGTTATCATTCTTGTCGATATTTTACCCCCCGATGGTGATCATACTTCTGTTATGGATGTCCTCGGCATGTACATGTTCAAAATCCGCGGTAAACTGGCCGCCTAATTCTTTGGCCTTGCTGGCTATGCTCTGCCGGATCAGTGGCAATATATTTTCGCCCCTGCGAAAAGCCGTCAGCAGATCAGTCTCTTCTTTTGAAAAAAGGCAATTTTTCATTTTTCCATCTGCCGTTAACCGCATCCTGTTGCAACCACTGCAGAAAGGAGCGGTCATAGTGCTGATCACTGCAAAGCTGCCCGCATGCCCGGGTACGGTATATTTTTTTGCGGTATCATTTTTTTCATCCTTCAGGCGCAGCACCTGGTATTTTGACTCTACCACTTCCAGTATTTGCTGCCAGGTAAATACTTTATTGCTCGTCCATTTATTTCCGCTAAACGGCATGAACTCTATAAACCTCACATGTACCGGTGTGTCTTTTGTCCAGGCAATAAAATCATTGATCTCCATATCATTCAATCCCTTCATTGCAACCACATTTACTTTTACATGGAATCCATGGCTGATCAGCAAATGAATATTATCATGTACCTGCCTGAACTGGTCGCGCCGCGTAAGCAATAAGAATTTATCGGCCTGCAAAGTGTCAAGACTAATATTAAGTGACCTGATATTTGCCTGTTTCAGCGTGTCAAGGTAGTCATGCAGGCGTGTACCGTTGGTAGTTAGTGTGAGTGCAACGGGTAATTTCGACAAAGACAGTATGATTTTATCAGCATCCTTTCTCACCAGCGGCTCACCACCTGTTAGCCTTATTTTATTTACACCTTCCTCCACGAATATTTTCGCGATGGCTTCTATTTCATCGAATTGCATCAACCGGGACGCGGGCGTAAACTCGTAATCCTCTTCCGGCATACAGTAAAAGCAACGCAGGTTACAATTATCTGTAAGTGATATCCGCAAATAGTTGTGGTCACGTCCAAAAGAATCCAGGATCATTTATAATAAATTTAAGCCGTTTAATATTTTTTTTCCTACAGAACGGTATTGCCAATCGTGTTTACTCATGGTTACCTGCCTGGGATTTTAATAAGTTATCATAATCTGCATCCGTATCGATATCAATATTTCCTAACGGAAAATTAATAATCTCTAACTGACCCGGATTTTCTTTCATAATTTTTCTTGCTCCTGTATCACCTGTTAGCGAAAGCAATGCCGGAAATATTGTTTTATCAAATAAAGCTGGTGTTCCCATAACTCCGTCATAATTACTGGCTATAATTGGTTTACCGGTTTTCTGGTATTTTGCTGCCAGGGCCTTCAATAGTTTACCAGTAATAAATGGCTGGTCGCAAACAAGTATAATTGCAACCGCTACTTCAGGTAGAATTTCCAATAGTTTTTCCAGTCCGCACCTGATGGATGATGCCATCCCTTCACTCCAGGCATCGTTGATGACCACCGCAACATCCTTATCGGCTATCTCTTTCTCTAATACACCGGCATTGGCGCCTAACACTGCAATAACTGGTTTTATTCCCGTGTCGATGGCTACCTGCGCCGCATGAGCCAACAGCGTGTTGTCATTGTGCAATAACAATTGCTTTGGTTTTCCCATGCGGGAAGATGAACCAGCAGCAAGCAAAATAATGCCCATCGAACCTTCGATATGATCGTTTACGGAAATAAGCCTGTCGATTTACAAACGCTAAGTTACTCTTAGTCGCCCATATTTTTGATGGATGAAAATCAATTGTCGCTACTATCCACGGTCGGCGGAGCAGGAGTGGTACGGTGTCACCCATGATTTGCATAATTGTTTAATACTCATTATCCCTTATTGGTTTCCTCAGCACGTTCCAGGCGGGTCTCCGGCGGCACCTTAATGATTCAACCAGCTATCGTTGGCGGCACTCGCCCTGGTAAAGAATAATATTCCGGCAGTTAGTCGCCTGGGACGTTCCCTAAATTTGCTCTTCCGTAGCTAATATTCAATAAATATACCCGATGAATACTTTTGGAGAACTCACCAGCAAAATTCACTGTCGGCGACAATTTGGTATCCTAACGGCAACATTGCAGCTATCCCGAAGACCTCACATAAAAATTCCTTTTATTATTTGCGCAATTTCGTAACTTACTGCATATCTAAAAACAGTCTTATGGCTTCTTTTCCAGAAAATAAAAACATTTCCCGCAGGAAGTTTATTACCCTGTCCTCCCTGTCCGGCGCAGCATTTACCCTCGGGTTTTATTTTCCCGCCGGTGCAAAAGGTATGGGAAAATTCCTCACGGGACCTGATGCGGATGAACGGGGGATAGAACTGACGTCGTGGATCTCGATCAATAAATCAGGAGTGGTTACTTTAATGAACCACCGCTCCGAAATGGGCCAGGGCTCTTTCCAGTCGGTGCCACAGATCATTGCCGAAGAATTGGAAGTTGACCTTAATAAAGTAAAAATATTATTTGCACCCGGTAGTCAAACAAAATACGGCAGCCAGATTACAGGCGGTAGCTCTACGGTGAGGGGCTCTTACAAAACCTTGTTGCGTACGGGAGCCACGGCCCGTGAAATGCTGATAGGTGCTGCTGCTAAAAAATGGAAAGTTTCCGCGACAGAATGCTATGCTGAAAACGGCAACGTGCTTCACCGGCCGTCCGGCAAAAAATTGGGCTACGGCGATTTAGTAGAAGAAGCTGCTAAAATGCCGGTGCCGCAATCGGTTGTATTGAAAGAAAAGAAATATTACAAAATAATAGGCAAGCCCCTGCTGAGGCAGGATACGCCGTTAAAGACCAACGGTACCGCGGTTTTTGGGTTGGATAAAAAGATCCCCGGAATGCTGTACGCTGTGGTGGAGCGCAATCCCAGGTTTAAGGGCAAGGTCAAAAGTTTTGATGACAAGGCAACAAAGGCAGTAGCCGGGGTCAAAAATGTTTTTAAAGTCGAAATGCCTGTTTTTGGTTTTACCCGGGAAGGAGTGGTGGTAGTAGCGGATACTATTTGGGCGGCCATGCAGGGAAGAAAGGCTTTAAAAGTTGTTTGGGATGATGAGGGCTTTGAACACCTCGATACTACGAAGCTGTACGACAGGATGAAGGAAGATCTGAAAAAGCCTGGCCTGTCGCAACGCACAGGCGGCAATTTCACCGAACGTTTTCAAAAGGCAGGCAAAAAAATAGAAGCGGTCTATGAAACACCTTATGAATCGCATAGTTGTATGGAGCCTTTGAACTGCATTGCGTATGTGCAGGGCGACAAATGTGAGGTCTGGGGCCCGATACAGGCGCCCGACTGGGTGCAAAGCGATATCAGCGGCCGCTTAAAAGTGCCGGTGGAAAATGTTACGGTCAACATGACTTTTTTGGGTGGAGGGTTTGGCCGCAAGGCATTTACAGATTATCCTTACGAAGCGGTGTTGATCTCAAAGGAAATAAAAGCGCCTGTGCAGGTGGTATGGACACGCGAAGACGATATGACACAGGGGCCCTTTCGCCCCGGCGCCGTTTATCAATGCAAGGGTGGCATTAACGAGGGAAGTATCAATGCTTTGCAGGTAAAAATGGCTGCACAAAATATGGATCACCAATCTCCACAGGCTGATAAAACAAATTTTAACAGCAGCACGTCAGAAGGTTTTGTGGAAGGTTATTTTGAGTCGATCCCAAATTATAGTTTCGCAGATATTCCTACAGAATCTCCCATACCGGTAATGTGGTGGCGGTCCGTTTATTCCTCTACCAACGGGTTTGCCTTCGAAAGTTTTATTGACGAGCTGGCACATGCGGCAGAAAAAGACCCGCTTGATTTCAGGCGCGGTCATTTGGGTGGCGAGCGTTACCAGGCCATTATCGATAAACTGGAGGAAAAGACCGGTTGGAAGACCCGGGCCAAAAATGAAGGTTGGGGCGTCGCTATCACGGAATGTTTTAAAACAATTGTAGGAGAAGCGGTGAAAGTTACCCGGAAACCGGATGGAAAAATAGCCATTGAAAAAGTAGTCGCAGTAATGGATTGCGGTTGGTATGTTAACCCGGACATTATTAAAGCACAAATTGAAGGAAGTATCATAATGGCCCTTGGTGCAGCCGTAACCCATGAAACGCATTTTGAAGATGGTAAAGCGGTGGAGCAAAATTTCCATAGTTATAGAATGCCGCGCATTAATGAGATACCATCGATCGACATACATATTATGGACAATGACGAAAAACCAGGTGGGGCGGGCGAACCTGCCCTTCCACCATTTGCGCCGGCTTTGTGCAATGCTATCTTTGACCTTACCGGAAATCGCATCCGAAAGCTGCCTTTTGATATGGACCAAATTTGAAAAAAAGGTTTGAGGTTAAAGGTTAAAGGCTTTTGCCGTTTTTCAATTTACCTTATACAATCGTAAAGCTATCCTGCCTGGGCTTCTTTTTGCAGGATCACTGCCTCCATATATTTCATCCTGACGGTATGAAAGATCTCTTTAAAACCTATGTGAAGAAACTCGGTTTTATAAAGTGGATTTAAGTAGATGATGAAGATATCGCGCGGATTTTTTTCATAACTTTTGAGGATATTTGTCGTCACTTTGTTCATAACGAATTGGTCAAAAGGGTTGAAGAAAAAAATGCAGTCGGCGTCGGCAGGAATGTTCGTTATCGTAGCATCTTTATTAATTACCGAAAATTCTAAGGCAGGAAATTTTTCTTTTGTAGCTGCCAGGTTTTGGTCGGCCCGGGCACAGAATTCTTTTGAAAAATCAATACCTGTTACTTTACTGAACCCATGGTGGGCCGCTACACAAAGTACTCTTCCCATACCGCAACCGATATCTACAAAATGATCCCTGTGGGCCTCCGGCAGTTTGGCGAAAACTTCTTCCAGCAACAGATAATTTGCCGGCATGTACATGGTAGCGTGCGAAATATCTACGCCTTCCGCTTTGATCTTTTTCAGTTCATCCGAACCGGTCGTATTGATCCCATATTTTTTTTCACCCGATATTTCGTGCGATAAAATATGGAAAGCGATCTTCCAGTTCCAGTTAAAACCAAGGAAAAAAAAGTATTTTATGTAAGTGAATATTTTCAATAAAGCCGAAATTAAAGATATTGGAGTGATAAGAATTTTTATGTTGGATAAAATTTATGACAGCAACTGCATGAACCTTTCACCAGGGTTATCTATTGAGTACCAGGTTACGAAATTATAATTTCGATTTTCGACAACAATGCATCTGAACCCCTTTATTCTGTCTTTGATAAGGAATAAAAGTAACCCGTATGTACTTACGATTACCTTGTACCCGCAAGCCTGATATCAATCACTTTTAACTGCAAACTGGTTTCTCCGTTCCATTCATTCTCATCTATTGTAAAAATAATATCAAGCGGTTTTTTCATTTCAAGAACAGGAAACTTGTCTGCCATATTAAAACCAATTCCCGTAAAAGTGGCATCGCCCTGCTTTACTACAAAACGAATGTGCAGATCCTTTACTAACCTGGAATACCCCGTATCCATCACACCGGTAGCCATAAAAACGGGCCGCATATTGGCCGGTCCGAAAGGTTCCATCTGGCACAGTATCTTATAAAATGCAGGGGTAATATCTGCAAAGGAAATTTCGCTGTCGATGATAATTTCAGGAATTAACAGGTGCTCAGGTATCGTTGCTGCCACTTCCGCTTCAAATTTATTTGTAAAGGCCTCTACATTACAAGGCAGCATCGACAAGCCTGCTGCGGCAAAATGCCCTCCGTAACCCAACAAATATTCCCGGCACGCATGCACGGCCTCGTATAAATTGAAACCCACTACGCTCCGGGCGCTTCCGGATACGATGTCACCGTTGCGTGTAAGCACAACCGTGGGCCGGTAATATTTTTCGGTTAGCCGGCTGGCTACTATGCCCACTACACCCTTGTGCCAATGCTCTTTGTATACCACAGTTGATTTTCGGCTCATCAATACTGCATCTCCATCAATAACCGCCAGCGCCTCTTCCGTAGTGCTGCTATCCGCTTCTTTGCGATCGCTATTATCACTGTGCAGCATTTTTGCTAACGCAAACGCTTTCACCGTGTCTTTTTCTATAAATAACCGGACGGCCTTTTTTCCGTCGTCCATCCGGCCGGCAGCATTTACCCTTGGCGCAATTACAAAAACGACATTGGTAATATTCAACTGCTTTTGAACGCCGCCTAATTTTATCAGCGCCTTTATCCCGGCACAAGGCACGGTATTAATTTGTTGCAGTCCATGGTATGTCAATATCCTGTTTTCCCCGGTCATGGGTACAATATCGGCCGCAATGGCGGTGGCGACAAGATCCAGGTAGCAGAAATAAAATTCTTCGCTAATGCCAAACTGTTCCGCCAGCGCCGTGATCAGCTTGAATCCTACGCCACAACCGCATAGTTCTTTATAAGGGTAATTACAACCGGGCTGCTTTGGATTAAGAATAGCCACGGCATCCGGCAATTCGATATCGGGAAGGTGATGGTCACAGATGATAAAATCGATTCCCAGGGTTTTGGCGTAGGCAATCAACCCGATCGACTTAATACCACAGTCCAGGGAGACGATGAGTTTAAAACCATTTTCAGCGGCAAAATCAATACCTGCTTTACTTACGCCGTATCCTTCCCTGTACCGGTGCGGTATATAAAAATCCACCAGGGCATCATCGTGAATTTTGCAGAGGAACTGGTACATGCAAGCTACAGAAGCGGTGCCATCTACATCATAATCACCAAATACGAGGATCTTTTCATTTTTGTCAAAAGCGCTTAATATCCTGGTCACCGCCTTATCCATGTCTTTCATCAAATACGGATCATGGAGTTCAGTTAATTGCGGTCGGAAAAAAGCTTTGGCTTTTGCGAAGTCATCAATACCGCGCTGCACCAATATTTTGCAGGTGGCAATATTTATTTTGAGCGATCTGTGCAGTGCCAACGCTTTGCTTTCATCAGCCACCAATATGTTCCAGCGTTTGTTCATTGAGTGAATATTTACAATACATAAGCGCTGGAAATTTGTTCTAAAGCCCGGAGGTTCAATACTTTCTGTCAGTGGTGTACCTGACCAGTTCTTCCAACGCCCTTCTTACCTCATTATCAGGAAATTCATGTAAAATAGACAGGGCCTCATTTCTGTAAGTGTTCATTTTTTCAGCAGCGTATGTTATACCGCCCGCTTTAATGACGGTGTCAATTACTAATTTGACTTTAGCCTGGTCCTTATTTTCATTTTTAATAATGTAGATCAGTTTCCTTTTCGTAGCGGAATCGATCGTGTTCAGCGTGTATATTAATGGAAGCGTTAGTTTTTTTTCTTTGATGTCATTACCGGTCGGCTTACCGATATCTTCATTTCCATAATCAAAAAGATCGTCTTTTATCTGGAAAGCGATACCAACCTTTTCGCCAAACAACCTCATTTTATCTGTTATCGCCTTATCCTTACTCGTTGTCCAGGCTCCTACGGCGCAGGCTGACGAAAGTAAGGAAGCGGTTTTATTCCGTATGATCTCAAAATAAATGTCTTCCTTTAAATTCAGGTTTCGTGCCTTTTCAAGCTGCATTAATTCCCCTTCGCTCATTTGCCTGACCGCTTCTGATAAAATATGAAGGTGTTCAAAGTCATTATTGGTGGTTGACAATAAAAGGCCCTTTGATAGCAAATAATCTCCCACCAATACGGCGATCTTGTTTTTCCAGATCGCATTAATAGAAAAAAATCCCCTTCTCTCCAAAGATTCATCCACTACGTCGTCGTGTACCAGGGTTGCCGTATGCAAAATTTCTACGAGTGCGGCGGCACGGTAAGTACTCTCATTTATCGGCGCCTGCAATTTGGCGCTTAAAAAAACAAACATCGGTCTTAATTGCTTTCCCTTTCTTTTGATGATGTATTTCATGATACGGTCAAGCAACGGTGTCTGGCTCTTAACCGCATCGGTAAATTTCTTTTCTTTTATATCATTGCCCGTGGGCTTACCTATATCTTCATTTCCATAA
>JBDSLD010000058.1:0-34213 GCA_039916545.1 Ferruginibacter sp. | reverse complement strand
CAGCTGGCGGATAACCGGAACGCTGCTGTTTTTGCTTCTTTGAAAAAACAGGCTGCGCATTTTTTCAATTCCGATTTCATCGGAACCGAACCAACGAAAGGCAGCTAACCCGCTTACTGGTGTAGCAAATCAAATAGTGGCCACAATTAAATGCCTTTTATTAAACAGATCAGCAATATTTTATTTTAGGCCATTTCTTTAGTTTCAGATTAATAATATTCAACAGGAAAAATTTCCACAATCCATTGCCTGTAAAGGTTTTCAGCGTTTTCTTGCAAACACTAAATAATCATTTTAACATGCCTGTTTGTGACGGGATAATAACGCGTAAATAGCCGGCACTGATTGCAACTGTGGACAGGCATCAATTCTTCCGGCAAAGCCTTTTTGGATTTTTTAATAAAGTATAGCTGCATTTTTATACTGAACTTTACATTTATAAAATTCAACTATGTCAATAAAAGTGATTATTACAGGTGCCACGGGCATGGTAGGTGAAGGCGTATTATTTGAATGCCTGGAAAACGAAAATATTTCCCACGTGCTCATTGTCAACCGTAAGCATTACGAATTGAACCATCCCAAATTAAAAGAGCTGATTGTTCCCGATTTCTTTCAGCTAACAAATTTCAGCGATGACTTAAACGGTTATGATGCCTGCTTTTTTTGCGCCGGTGTAAGTTCTGTGGGAATGAAAGAAGACAAGTACACCCGCATCACATACGATACCACGATTGCTTTTGCAAAGGCGCTGCTTGATGTAAACAGCGGTATGGTTTTTACGTACGTTTCGGGCAGTCAAACTGATAGTACGGAAAAGGGAAAATTGATGTGGGCAAGGGTAAAAGGGAAAACGGAGAATGACCTGGTTAAGCTGCCATTCAAGGCAGCATATAATTTCAGGCCGGGAGCCATGCTGCCATTCGCTGGCCAAAAAAACTGGAAGGGGATCTACAAATTTATTGCCAGGCTTATAAAAATATTTTCACCAGGCATTGTACTTACCATGCAGGAAGTTGGCCGGGCGATGATTAATGCAGTATTGAAAGGGTACCCAAAGAACATATTGGAAATAGCAGATATCAAAGTATTATCAAAATCATAAAGAACTTTGTTAACGGCAGTTACCTGTTTGCGTTAACAAACCATTGTTGCGGGGCCGGCCAGCATTACCAAAGGAGCCACTCAAAGTAATATTTCCATTAATTTCAGGATCAATCATTTAAAAAAATAATCCCCAACAGCATGCGTACAATCTGCTTATTTACAATTGTATTTTTTGTGTCCCTATCGGCCGCCGCGCAAAATAGATCTGCACCTGATATGGTACTCATCAATGGTAAAGTATGGACGGGTAATGAGGAGCCTGATTTTATGGAAGCAGTTGCCATAAGCGGAAACATGATTATCCAGACAGGGTCTTCTGCCGATATAAAAAAAATGGCAGACGGTCATACTACGATCATTGATTTGCAGGGCAAATTAGTAACAGCAGGTATCAACGATGCACATATACATTTTTTGGAAGGATCACTTGGCTTAGCAGGTGTGAATTTATATGAAAGTAAAACGCTCGATGAGGCCATTGCAACCATTGAAAAATTTGCAAAGGAAAACCCTGGTAAAAAATGGATCACCGGTATGGGATGGCAGTACAGTCTTTTTGAAGGTGGTATGCCAACAAAAAATGCATTGCAGCAATTAGATAAGATTGTAAAAGACCGTCCTGTTTATATCGATGCATACGATGGGCACAGTATATGGGTTAATAGCAAGGCGCTTGAAATGGCGGGCATTACAAAGGATACGAAGTTTGCAGGTTTCGGTTTGGTGATAAAAGATTCCGCCGGAGAACCGACGGGGGCACTCACAGAAGGCGCAAGGTCATTGGTTTCAAAAATTGTTCCATCACCTACCATCGAAGAACAATTAGCGGCGCTGAGAGAAGGAATGAAATACGCGGCGTCACATGGGATCACCAGCATTCAAAACGCAAGTGGCTCCATTGAAGAATTTTCTTTGTACGAAACCCTTTTTAAAAATAGCGAATTAACGCTTCGTTCGTCTACAGCTTTTAGTGCCGGTAAAAAAACAACGGAGAAAGACATACAGCAGTTTATTAAGGTAAAGAACAGGACAGGTAAAAATCTCCTGCTCAGGGCCGTTAGTATCAAATTCATGCTGGATGGTGTAATTGAATCCCATACATCGCCTATGCTGGAACCATACAGCGATGCGCTTCCCGATGGAAAAAATGCCAACAGCGATTTTGCGTTGCCATTGAAAATGTATCGTAGCCTGTTAAACCGTTTTGATAAAGAAGGCTTTCAAATATATACTCATGCCATCGGCGACAGAACAGTACGCGAGGCACTAAATGCCTATGAAAATGCGCAGGTTATAAACGGCACAAAGGGCAGGCGCCACCGTATTGAACACATCGAACAAAGCTCGCCCGATGATATTCCAAGATTTGCAAAGTTGGGAGTGATGGCATCTATGGAGCCTATTCACGCTGACCCGGGCAGTATGGAAGTCTGGACAAAAGCAGTAGGTGAAAAAAGACTGTCTCATTCATTTGTATGGGCTTCCATGTTAAAGAATAAAGTACACCTTGTATTCAGCAGTGACTGGCCCGCCTGCCTTACACCTGATCCGATACGGGGATTGCACAATGCCGTTAACCGCAGAACGCCGGAAGGATTTCCTGCAGCAGGGTGGGTGCCCGAACAAAGAATATCTATTAAAGATGCATTGAAATCTTACACACAGGAAGGCGCCTATTCTTCCTTTGAAGAAAATATAAAAGGAAAGATCATGGCAGGTTACCTGGCAGATATCATTGTTTTTTCACAAGATCTTTTTTCGATCCCCCCGATGGATATCGCTAAAACTAAAGTAATCCTCACAGTTTTTGACGGCAAGATCATTTACAAGGATAATGAATTGATGAAATGATCCGTTGGTTTTGTTCCAATACTTTTTGCGAGAAAAAATATACCCTTCAGCTGTAAACTTTCTTTAGCAGATCGGGTTAAACAAAACACGGGTAAAGAACATAATAGTTAACATTATAAAATCAATAAAATGGGAAGTATAAAATTAAACTACAAAATTGGCGATCTTGATATTAACCGTTTGGGTTATGGCGCCATGCAATTGACGGGTAAGGGAGTTTTTGGCGAAGTTGAGGACCGCGATAATGCGAAGAAAGTACTACAGGCAGCCATTGCCGGCGGCGTTAACTTTATTGATACTGCCGAAGCTTACGGTCCTAAACTCAACGAATCACTGATCGCAGAAGCGTTGTATCCCTACAAGGATGATTTGCTTATTGCAACAAAAGGTGGCTTTGACAGGCCCGGACCAAACAAGTGGGTTCCTAATGGGGCAGCACAAAACATCAGTCAGAATATTGAAGGCAGTTTGCAGCGCCTCAAGGTCGATACGATTGATTTATGGCAATTACACCGCGTCGATCCGAATGTGCATGTTGAAGAAACACTGGCACCCGTTGTAGCGGCAGTGAAGGCGGGGAAAATTCGGTATGTCGGCTTATCAGAAGTCACCATTGAACAAATAAAACAAGTTCAGCAGATACTGCCGATTGTGTCGGTACAAAACTTATACAACTTAAGCGACAGGAAATGGGAAGATGTGCTCGACTTTACAGACGAACAGGGTTTAGCATTTATTCCCTGGTATCCATTGGCTTCCGGACCGGTAAAACTGGAGGACAAAATAAAAGCGATTGCACAAAAGCACGCTGCTACAACCGCGCAAATTGCTTTGGCATGGCTGCTAAAGCGTTCTTCAAATATTTTGCTTATCCCGGGAACGAAATCTATTTCCCACCTGGAGGAAAATCTTAAGGCCGCAGATATTGAGCTCTCAGATGAGGAATTTAAAACGCTGTCTGAACAGTAAATTTTATTACCCTGCTTGCTGATTTTGCAAATAAGATAAAAGCCCGTTACCATGCGTTTACGGGCTTTTATCTTATGTAAGTGCCAGGAATGGTTGCAGCTTGTTACAAGCCTTAAAGTCTTTTTATTTTTCTGAACAATTTATTTTTCTAAACTCTGACGGACTTACTCCTTTGTATTTTTTAAAAATCCTGTTCAGGTGGCTCTCATCGGTAAAATTCAATTCATAAGCAATTTCATTTATTCGCATATCACTGTGTAATAAGCTTGTTTCTATCAATCGCAATTTATAGTTGGAAATATACTGTTGCATTGTCTCGCCGGTTGTTTTTTAAAATAACGACCCTAACGCTTTAAAGAAAGGTTTTGGGTGTACGAATTCAAACTCCCTGGGAGTTAATTTTTTGTAGCCAAAAATTATCTGCCAATCAACTCTGCCGGAGCAGCCCTCTTTGACATAATAAAGGGCCTGACAAAGGCACGCAATAATTATCTATTATTTGGCTGCAAAGAGGTGGTTCCCATGGAGCCATTGCATTTGGATAGTTTACTGTAGTTTATTACCCTGTTTACCAATCAAAAATGTTCCGAAAACAGCACAATAAATAAATTAAGTGAGTTATCCGGAAGCTTAATATGGCATCTTTGAAAATCACAGGGATTCACCGGATTAAAGTTTGTGCTGTTAGATTTAATTTTGGCAGAGCCTGCTCATATTTCTGCTATTCCGGATAAATTAATAAAATTTATAGCAAAGACCTTTCGAACTTAAGCTCATCACTCACCCATGAAAATAATTAAATGATTAGCCAATCCGAAAGGCCTTACAAATGAAGTCATACAGCATTACGAGAATAAGTCTTGAGCGGAGCCTTTCAACAGCAGATAAAATTCTCGTACCTTAAGCCATGCTCAAAAATCTTCATTCCAAATCATTGTTCCGGCTACTCCGTTCTCAAACTCTTTACCGGGTTAGCGACCGCTGCTTTTATTGCCTGGAAGCTTACCGTTATTATTGTAATGGCAACAGATAATACGATCACCAAAACAAAAACTCCCATGCCAATATTGATCTTGTATGCATAATTTTTCAGCCATTCATTCATTGAGTAGTAAGCAACCGGAACCGCAATGATACCGGCAGTTAAAACAAGCAGTACAAAATCTTTTGAAAGCAATTGCCATAGATTAAATACACTCGCGCCAAGTACTTTGCGCACACCAATTTCTTTTACGCGCTGCTCCGCTGTAAAAGATGCTAAACCGAAAAGACCAAGGCAGGAAATAAAAATTGCCAACACCGCTATAATCGCAGCCAGGTTGCCTACCAGGTCTTCATAATTAAATTTCCTGGCGTATTCTTCATCGGCGAATTGATAGTCGAAAGGAAAAGCAGGATTGTATTTATCAAAAATCGGTTTTATAAAACCAAGCGATTTTGCCACTGGCATATCTGGGTTCAGCCGTATATCGATATAGCTCACCCAGCCTTTGCTATATATAATTGTCAAAGGAGAAATTGGGTTAAAAGGAGATTGCATTTGTATATCCGGCACTACCCCTATTACAACCATCGGTTTATCATTCCATTTTAACCGTTCTCCAACAGGGTTTTTAAGCCCCATTCGTTTTACCGCAGCCTGGTTTAAAATAACTCCGTTTGAGTCAGCAAAATCCCTGGAAAAATCTCTGCCTTCCAGCATTTTGATACCCAGCGTTTTCGCGTAATCATACTCGGTAGCAATAGTTGAAAAAATAACCGTCTTTTCTAAAGGCTGGCTATTTTTCCATTCCCAGCCATTGTTGTTACTAAATATTTCGGATGGGGGAGAGTTACTTTTGCAAATTGAAACAACCGCGCCGGTACTAAGCAATTCCTGGCGGAGTGCTTCAAAATGAGTACTTATATCATCGGACCAGTTTACCGAGATCAATCCTTTGTTATTAAATCCGATAGGGCGGTTTTTACCATATTGTATTTGCTGATAAATAATAATGGTTCCGATCATCAATATCACGGAACTGGCGAACTGTGCAACCACTAAAATCTTTCGGGGTAAAGAACTGCTTTTGCCTGCTTTCAAATTTCCTTTAAGTACACGTACTGGATTAAAAGAAGAAAGATAAAAAGCTGGATAGCTGCCTGCCAGTAAACCGGTGAGCGCGGTAAAAGCAATCATGATGCCCCAAAACACCGGGTTGGTTATTTGCATGCTCATCGATTTATCAGTCAACTTATTAAAGAAAGGCAAAGCAATAGCAACCAGTAATAGTGCAAATAAAAATGCCAGTGCAGCAATCAGCATCGACTCACTTAAAAATTGCCTGATCAGCTGCTTTCTTCCTGAGCCAACTGCCTTGCGTACCCCTACTTCTTTTGCTCTCTTTTCAGAACGGGCTGTACTTAAATTCATAAAATTGATACAGGCGATCAATAAAACGATCAATCCTAAAATGCCAAACATCCTGACATATTTTATAAAGCCGCCGGTGTTTGCGCCATTTTCAAAATCATTGTACAAACGCCATTTCGCCATGGGGTGAATGAAAACTTCGGGCTTTACACTCTTCAGGGTATTTTCATCCTTCGAATGGGAAAGAACTATATCTTTTATTTTTGCATCTGCTGTTTTTTCAGTGGTGTTTTCGTTCAGTTGCACAAAAGCCTGCCACGAATTGTTTCCCCAATTTGGTTTATGGTATTGATTGATATACGAATAGATGCTTTCCTGCAAATGCCATGGCATTAAATAGTCGAAGGTCAGTGAACTATTCCTCGGCTGTTTAGGCACAACGGCAGTAACTTTTAAATTAAATGCGTTGTCCATTTTAATTATTTTTCCCAGGGGATTTTCGGTTCCAAAAAGTGTCAGGGCCGTCTCATCTGTCAGTACAATGGAGTAAGGGTCATGTAGTGGCTCTTTATCGCCACTGAGTATTTTTAAAGAAAACATATCAACGGCTTTCTCACCAATAAAATGCCCCATCTTACTGATCTTTTTATCTTTATATACCAGCGAATGATTGCTTCCCCAATCGCACATGGCTACGCTTTTAAAGTCGGGGTATTTTGTTTCCAGTTCTTCACCGATCGGGTAGGGCAAAGCCAGCTGACTGCCACGTTTTCCATCAAAAGTCTGGTGCATCATTACCTGGTAGATCGAATGGTAGTTTTTAAAATGTTTATTGGCCGAGGCTTCATCATATATCCACAAGCCAATGATCATTGCCACGGCCATGCCCGAAGCCAATCCGGCAATATTTATAAAAGAATAAACCTTGTTCTTTACAAGATTCCGCCACGCGATTTTAAAATAATTTTTAAGCATCAGAAAATTTTTAGTGGTGTGTATTGCGTTTTATGTTTTTATTTTACCAGCTCCTGTTCTTAACTCATCATTGTTGTACAGTTGCTTCTGTTAAAAATTTTTCAAGCGGAAGAAACGAAACTGACTTATCCGCTACGTATTCTTGCTCTTCAAATCAAAAATCTTTTTCAATGTATTGAACGAGGCCTCAATTCTATGCACGTTATTTTTTTATAGAATTCTCCCGAAGCCCGCGCAGCAATAAGCAGACCGGAATAGATGTTATTGATTTTTAATAGGTTACAACCGTCAGAGTAGTTTTGGTGTTCGTTTTTGATACAGTCAGGTGTACGGTTTTAAGCTGAATTCTTAATAAAGTTTGTATTGTTTTTATCAAAGCCCGCTAATCCTTTTCTTAAATCAAAATTTCTATTTTCACTCACTGGAATTTTTTTTAAGATCTGTAGAAAAATTAGAGAATAAATGGTGAGACACTTATGAGTCGTACAATGGAAATGAACAGGTAGAAGCGTTTTAAAGGCGATTTACTACGGTCATTGTAAGCAGATTTTATTTTTTGCCTGTTGATTCAAGCGTTAATCTTTGTAACGGTAAAAACGTTCAACTATTGCGTTGGTTGACAGAAATTACCAATTGCAAATTATAACTATTAGCAAAAATAATTTTGTACGTTACGAAAATATCGTAGCTTTACGAAAATATCGTAAATGGAAAAGCTAACAGCGCAGGAAGAAGAGTTGATGCAGGTGATCTGGAACTTGCAGGAAGGTAATGTCAAAACTTTTCTTGATCAATTGCCGGATCCAAAACCGCCATACACTACGCTGGCGTCTACCACTAAAAATCTTGAGAAGAAAGGATTCATCTCGGGCAGGCTTTTTGGCAATACCTATTTATATACACCCGTGGTATCTGCGGAAGATTACAAGCAGCATTTCATGCAGGGCTTCGTTCAAAATTATTTCAACAACTCTTATAAAGACATGGTTAACTTTTTTGTTTCGCAAAAAAAATTGAAACCTAAAGAATTGAAAGAAATTATTGACCTCATCGAAAAAAATTAAAAAAAAAGTTATGCCTGTATATTTTGAATATGCTTTAAAAGTATCACTTTGCCTGGCAGTAATTTTTCTCTTTTATCAATTGCTGCTAAAGCAAATTACCTGGTACAAGTGGAACCGTTTTTTCCTGCTGACATTTTCGGCCTTGTCTTTCCTGGTCCCTTTAATCGACCTGAATCTTTTTATTGAGACGCAACAACTGGAGTTTATTCCACTGGTAAATTTTTTGCCGGCGCTTACTAATAAAATCCCTCAAAATCTTATCCCTGCTGATGTTGGATTTAATTACCGGACATTGCTTCCCATGGTGTATATTTTTATTGTCTTGCTTCTTTTTATTCGCTTGTTCATCCGGATAATAGCTATTAAAAAGATCAAATCGGGTGCAATCCTTACACTTAGTGGCGACCTTGAAATATATGACGTTCCCAAACCTATTCTTCCATTTTCTTTTCTTAACGGAATTTTTATTAATAAAAATAATTACACCAATACTGAACTGCAGGAAATCGTTGATCATGAGCGTGTACATGTAAAACAGAAACATACCATTGATGTGCTCATTGCTGAACTGATCTGTATACTTAATTGGTACAATCCTTTTGCCTGGCTGATAAAAAAAGCCGTTAGGGAAAACCTTGAATTTATTGCGGATGACGCCGTGCTCCGGAAAGGCGTTGACCGGAAAGATTATCAATACCTGTTGCTTAAAGTTACAGGCATTGTTCCATCATCAATAGCCAGCAGCTTTACAATTACGTCCCTTAAAAACAGGATCCGTATGATGAACAAAACCAAAAACGGCCGGCTGCACTTGCTAAAATTCGTACTCGTGGTTCCGCTGATCACGCTGTTATTACTGGCTTTCAGACAAAAACAGGCTATCTATAACAGCGTGTCTTCACCAAAAATTGCCATAGCCAAAACATATATTCTGAGCTCTTTAACTTATGCGGTTCCGGATAAAAAAGTGGAAGCCGAAGTAGAAAAAGATAAAGAAAATTGTCTGCTGAAAACAGGGCAGACATTGGATCTTGACCTGATCTTTAACGAAAAAACAAGGCTGCTTAATTTTTTAGGGAAAAACGGCCACGCGAATATTGATCCCCATGCCATCACTTTTATGATTGATACAACCCTGGGAAACAATAGCTTTTCAATACAGGTAAATATCAACTTTATCAAGAAAGAATTATCAAAAAGTAAAGGAGTTTCCACTGGCGAGCCTACTGCAATAAATCCGCAAATTGATCCGGTAGAAAATCGAGTATTGGCTGCTGGTGATCATGGTATCCGGGCCACTTCTTTAAACCTTCAAAATGAGGATAAATGAATAAATCCAGGCTATTTTAATAAATAAAATCCCCGCATTATAAACGAGCTTAAGCAGGCAAAATGCCCGGAATTTTATAAACTATTTCAACCAGTTATCATAAATGATTAAACAGTTGTAAACATTTGTTATCAGCTGTACTGTAACCAGTATGTTATAACCTGATCGCAGCCTGCGGCCGGGAACAGTAAACTATTGTCGTATTTAACCACAAAATAAATAGTGATGAATTTTAGCCGTATCAACAACGTTACGGGATGGATCACCTGCGTGATATCCTCTACCGTATATATTTTAACAACTGAGCCAGGCGGAAGCTTATGGGATTGTGGAGAGTTTGTAAGCAGTGCCTATAAATTACAAATACCACACCCACCCGGTGCACCGCTTTTTGTATTGTTTGGCCGCATATTTATTATTTTATTTGGCAATGATCCGATGACCGCAGCAAAGGCAGTTAATGTGATGAGTGCAGTAGTGAGCGGTCTCACCATTCTGTTTCTCTTCTGGACAATTACTCATTTTGCTAAAAAAATAATAGGAAAGGGTAAAGATGTTTTGAATAATAATGAGGTCATTACCGTCATGGCTGCAGGTACAGTCGGGGCATTGGCTTTTACCTTCAGCGATTCATTTTGGTTCTCTGCCGTTGAAGGCGAAGTCTATGCCCTTAGTTCTTTTTTTACGGCAATTGTTTTCTGGGCAATATTAAAATGGGAACAAGCTGCAGAGGATGAAAAACGAACAGGTATCAATGCTGACAGATGGATCATTTTGATCTTTTTTATGATCGGCCTCTCTATTGGAATTCATTTGTTAAACCTGTTGACGATACCTGCCATCGCAATGGTGTACTACTACAAGCGATACACTGCCTCAAAAAAGGGTGCGTTCATTGCTTTTGTTATTGGCTGCATAATTACTGGTATTGTTCAAAAACTGGTGATTCAATACACGATCCAACTGGCTGGTTCCTTCGATGTTTTTTTTGTAAATACTTTCGGCCTTGGCTTCTTTAGTGGGTTCATATTTTTCTTCCTTTTGCTGGCTATGCTGATTTTTTATGGCCTGAAATGGGCAAACAGAAAAAACTATCATTTTCTTCGCTTAGGGATCTGGTCATTTACATTTATATTAATTGGTTACAGCACCTACATAACGACCATGATAAGAAGCAACGCAGATACGGCTATAGATATGTACAATGTTGATAATCCTATTAGCCTGGAAGGTTACCTGAGCAGGGAACAATATGGGGATTTCCCGTTGTTGCACGGGCAGGTATTTACAGCAAACCCTGTTGACTATAAAGAAACGGCGGTTAAATATATCAAGGCGAAAAACAAATACGCAGAAAATGGGAGAGACGGACAGTATGTTTATGATGACAACCAAATGATGTTTTTACCCAGGGTCTGGGATGGCAGCAATGAGCAAAACCATGCTGATTATTATGCGCAATTTTTATCTATAGGCAAAAATGCAGATGGCTCGTATGAGCGGGATCCGGATGCTGCGGACAACTTTAAATTTTTTGTAGGTTATCAAACTTACTGGATGTACCTCCGATATTTTATGTGGAATTTTTCCGGCCGGCAAAACGACGTGCAGGGACTTTTTCCTGGTAATGTGAGAGACGGGAACTGGATTACAGGCATACCGTTTATTGACAATATTCTTTACGGCGATCAAAGCCTTATGCCCGACAGCAGCAAAAATAACAAGGCACATAACAGGTTGTTCCTATTGCCTTTTTTACTTGGTGTTGCAGGTATCATTTACCAGTATAAAAAAACCGGGAAAGATTACAATGTTATAATGATATTTTTCTTGTCAACTGGTATGGCTATTGTGTTTTACCTCAACCAGGCGGGCTTTCAGCCTAGAGAACGTGATTACGCATATGTTGGTTCTTTTTATGCTTTTGCGATTTGGATAGGTTTGGGAGTTCTACCTGCTGCAGCATGGTTGGCAAAGAAATTAAATGCCCGTTTGGCCAGTAGCCTGGCGGCGATTATTTGCCTGCTTGCAGTTCCTGTTTTAATGGGCATGCAGGAGTGGGACGACCATGACAGAAGTAATAAACAAGTGGCGAGGGATTCTGCCCGCGATTACCTTGAAAGTTGTGCACCAAACGCCATTCTTTTTACAGGAGGAGATAACGACACATATCCATTGTGGTATGCACAGGAAGTAGAGGGCATAAGGCCTGACGTCCGTGTAGTGATCTACCCATTGTTAAGTGGCGACTGGTGCATCAACCAATTAAGGTATAAAATAAACAAGAGTGACCCGGTTGATTTTCTCTGGACCCAGGACCAGGTATTGGGACACAAAAGAGATTATGTAAAATATCGCCCGGCGCCAGGCATACCAGCCAGTCAATACCTGGACCTGGCCGACATGATAAAAAATTACGCAGGAAGTGAGGAGACGGGTAAAATGATGCCTGCGGGAAATGATGAAATGATCAATACTTTTCCTTCACACTTGGTGTCTGTGCCGGTGGATACAAACCTGGTGAGACAAAATGGAACGGTGAATGCGAATGACAGTGTGGCAAGCGAGCTTCGTTTCAACATTCCGAAAAACGTTTTGATGAAAAATGACCTGGCTGTATTGAATGTAATTGCAGCCAACAGATGGAAGCGCCCGATTTATTTTACTTCTTTGTTTGATGACCTCGGATTTAGCGCTTACCTGCGAAAAGACGGGCTCGCTTACCGGTTAGTACCGGTTGCAGGAAGCGAAATAAATACGGACTGGATGGCCGATAAAATGATGCATAAATTTAGTGCAGGCAATGCTGATATACCGGGCCTTTACCTGGATGAAGCTAACCGGCGCCAGCTACTATCTGTTCGAAATGCCTACGCGGAATTAGCCATTGACCTGGCGGCAAAAGGCAGAAAAGAAGAAGCAAAAAAATATTTGGAAAAGGCAGACAAAATGATGTCAGCGGAAAACTTGCCTTACGGTTACATCAGCAATGGCAATATGTACAACAGGGCCTCCCTGTTTTTTTTGCAGGCTTGTTACCGGGCTGACGCAAAAGATCTAATTGTAAAAATCACTCATTCGTTAAAAACCGACCTCACCCAACAAATTGATTTTTATGATAGCCTGTCAGAGAATAGAGCCGTTTCAATGGGTTACGAAAAGACCAGTTCAAAAGACCTTTTAGATACTATGAACAAAATGCAGGCATTCTATGCTCCACCCGTTATAAAAAAGCTCAATTGATATGTTGCTTTGCATTAATTTAATTATGACGAAACGCCAGTTTAAATGCTACAGGGGTTTGATTGGTTTTGTTTTTAAATAATTTGTTGAAAGACTGCGGATGCCCGAACCCTAATTGATAAGCTATTTCTGCGACCGACAGATCTGTTGCAGTCAGGTATTCCCTGGCTTTTTCAATCAGTTTTTCGTGGATGTGCTGTTGCGCATTTTGCCCGTCGATAGAACGAAGCATATCACTCAGATACCGTGGAGAAAGATTGAGTTGATTTGCCAGGTAGTCAACAGTGGGAAGCCCCTTGTTCAATCCGTATTCTTTGTCAAAATATTCGCTTAAAAGCAGTTCCACTTTTGTTAGCAGATCATTGTTCACTGCCTTACGGGTGATGAACTGGCGTTTATAAAAGCGGTTACTATAATTGAGCAATACTTCAATGTGGGAAATGATTACATCGTGGCTAAAATCATCAATCGTGCCGTTTAGTTCCGTTTGAATGCTGTCAAAAACTGCAAAGATCATTTGCTTTTCCTTGTCCGATAAAAACAGGGCCTCGTTTGCAGCGTACGAAAAAAAGCCAAAGCTTTTTATTTTTGTTGCCAATGCATAATTTCTGATAAAATCAGGATGGATGAGTAAGGACAAACCTTCATATTCCATATCGTCCTGGCTGGTCGATAACAATTGATTGGGGGCGGTAAAAATCATACCGCCCTCATCAAAATCGTAATAGCCCTGCCCATAACCCATTTTGCCTCTCCATGTTTTTTTGTACGATATTTTGTAAAAATTAAACAGGAACTGCTGATTCAATAATTCTGCATCAACGATCATATTGGCATTGAGATTAAGGCTGATCAAAGGATGAACCGGCTTAGGAAACCCTAAAAGTTCATGTAAATGCGATATCGAATTTATCTTCATCGGGCTATTCAATTCTTTTTTCATTCTGCTAATTTAGTAATTCACCAAACACCATTGCATTCATTTCCTGTACGGCAGCTTCTGCTCCAATTTCCAAACGCTTTGCGTAGAGCTGGTTGGCAAATTCCCCGACAACATAGCGCAATTGTTTTTTACCATCCGTAGCTGCTTCATATACAACATCGGCAATCCACTCCACCGGCTCAAAATTGTTTGGATTCATCAGCTCAAATAATTTTTGCAAACCTTCTTCGTAAGCCGGATGTTTTACCAGATCGAGTGATGCGCCTGCAAAGTCCGTTTTAATACCGCCCGGGGCAATGGTCTTTATCCCAATGTTGTGCAAACCTAACTCAAAGGACAAGCTTTCGCTCCAGCCTTCCAGTGCCCATTTGGTGGCATGGTAAAGTGAATCCAATGGAAATGTCAACAATCCGCCAATGGAAGTAGTGGTTAAAAACAGGCCCTTTTTCTTTTCTCTGAAATATGGAATAAACGCTTTTGTAACCCTGATCACACCCAATAAATTGGTGTCGATCTGCCGCACAATTTGCTCGTCGCTGGTTGCCTCCAGTGCGCCAACCAATCCGTAGCCTGCGTTGTTCAGCACCACGTCAATAGAGTGAATCTCAATTGCTTTGCGGACAGTTTCCTGGATTTGTTGCAGGTTGGTAACGTCTAATTTTAAAACGGTAACGTTTTCAAGTTTATTTAACTCTGTATCCTTTTCAGGGCTTCGCATAGTTGCAATTACGTTCCATCCTTTTGATTGAAATAATTTGGCGCTTGCTTTTCCAAGTCCTGACGATGCTCCTGTAATAAAAATTGTCTTTTTCATTTTTTGTGTTTTTAATTTTATAACACAAAAGTCTAAAGAACCAGGAACTCCGAAGTGTCCGTAGTGCAGATTGTTGTAGCCGAAATGACGTTTGTTATATTTTCTGAAAACTTTAAGTTTTTCGATTGTTTGCTAATCCAGGTATGAGTTTAGCCGCGTAGTTCATCGCTTAAACTTATGCGGGTTGTCATTTAGTACATTCCGTCTATTCTAACGAGATTTCGCCTCTTCTCCAGGAACAATAATTTTTACTACATCACACCCGTGCAATGACGGTAATCGGATTATTTGATCGGGGAAAATGGGATTTCCACCTGGTCATAATTTTCATTGATGCCGTTGGTTTGGTTATATTTTTCATGTTGTGAATAACAATGTCAAACTTTTTTTCGGGATCATTTTGCTAAGGAGCATATCATATTACCATGCCTTTCGATTAATATAACTTAAAACCTACCGCCAAACTTATCGAGCCAAAATCTCCAGGCATCTTTTTATCCCGGTTAAAAATATTTATGTAAGAAATTTTCCCCGTCCATTTTTTAGTTTTGGAAAAATAAAATCCTAAAGAGGGCTTTATTCCAACTAAAATTTCGTTCCCTATAAAACTGGGTCCGGCTAAAAATGACAAATAAGCAGTTTGGGTTAAAGTGAATATTGAGCCGGCAAAAAGATTGATCATTCCCCTGACATCTTTATATGGAACTGGTGGCGCCACACTATCGGGTTTAAACCTGTACACTTTGTCATCCACTAAGTAGATATCACCGGTTAGTTCGATTGTTGGTTTAAATTTGCTGTTGTTATTAAAATAAATTTGTGCACCCAATCCAACACTCCACGGGTTATTGCCAGTTGTATTATCGTAAATGGTATTATTATACTGGGTCGATAAATAAACATTTACCTTTCTTTGTGCCTGGCCAAAAGCTACGGACACGATAATAATAAACAGGAGGGTTTGAATAAATTGTTTCATGCGATGGGCTTTATGTTGATCAGTTGACAATTATTTTTATATTTTGGTTGCACCGGTATTTTATTGGTTGCAGCCAATGGTTTTGGCGGTTGCTATGCCAATGAATATATTTTAATTCCTTTAGCAGCGAAGGTTTTTGTGATCTTCAGGTGTAAATTTGAAAAAATAGCACATCGCAATGAAGAAGGCAACCATAATTTTCCGGATCCTGCTTGGATTTATTTACCTGGTCTTCGGCCTGGATTATTTTCTGCATTTTATTCCCTATCAGCCAAATCACACGGGAAAGGTAGCGGCATTTAAAGCGGCCCTCACCGATATAGGATATTTTTACCCGATGATAAAATCGATCCAGGTAGTAGGCGGAATATCTTTATTAATCAACAGGTACGCGCCTTTTTTTGCCGTGGTATTATTTCCCATTAGTTTAAATGTATTGCTGTACCACACTATTTTGGTTCCTTCCGGCTGGCTGATGGGTGTTTTCCTGATCGTGCCGAATTTGTTCCTGGGATATGCTTACCGAAAATACTACAATGGGATGTTTGTGAAAGTACCTGTAGTGAACGGGTGAATAAATGGCTTCTTTGTTTCGGTTGTTTGACCTGGTGCCAGCTCTCAGAAAGAGAGGTAGCCGTACACTAAAAATGGTTCTTTAACAATGAAAACAAAATTATTTATCAAAGCTTATAAATGATATTTTTTGACATCCATATTTTTGGATGAAAACACTTTTCCTTCATCGGTGATCATGATACATTTAAAAGCCGGGTATTGATTGATCAGTTTGAGACCTGCCTTTTTTCCAAGCACCATCAAGGAAGTACTGAACCCGTTGGCCATTTCAGCACTCGGTCCAAAAACCGTGACGCTGCAAAGGCCGGTAGCCGGATAGCCGGTAGAAGGGTTAATGATATGCGAATAACGTTTGCCATTGAACTCCACAAATTTTTCATAACTGCCGGAAGTAACTACTGCGCCCTGGTACAACGGGACCACTGCCAACAGATCATCTTTGTGAAAGGGGTTGGTAATGCCGATGTTCCAATCGCTGCCGTCGGGCCGTTTGCCCCAGGTGCTCATGTCGCCGGAACCATTTACAATGCCTGCGGTAACACCTTTTGCAATCATCATATCGCGGCACCGGTCGGCTGCATAACCTTCTCCCAAGGCACCGAATCCAATCTTCATGCCCGGCCATTGCAGGAATATAGTTGAATGGACACTGTCAAGGATAATATGTTTAAATCCAACTTTTGTTACGGACTTTTTAATGGCTTCCGGCGACGGCATTTCGGTCATGGATCCATCGAACTTCCATATTTTATCCATGGCTGCAAAGCTGATATCAAAGCCACCCCTGGTTATCCGGGAAAATTGAAGGGCTCTTTTTGTAAGTTCAAAAACCTCCTTGTCCACCTGCACGGGCCGGATGCCCGCATTGCTATTTACCTGCGACACCTGGGATCCGGGCTTCCAATCGGAAATTAAATTTTCTATCCTGGCCACTTCGCCGATCACCGTATCGATGTACATTTCCGCCATTGCGGAGTCTTGACCCACAATCGTAATATCGAACCGGCTACCCATTAGTTTCACGGTCCTTTTCCGCAACACCTGCGAGGTACAGATCAAACCAGACAAGAGTAAAACAACTGTCAGGCATCTTTTCAAGCTTATAAAATCATTGCACCGCATTTATTTTTTGCACTTTTTTACATGTTGATAATATTGCCGGCGGCACAATCCGCAGCCCTGAAGTCTGGCAGCGAAAATAAGTCATTGAACCCTTATAACGATAGTTGCGATGTATATATAAGATTAATACCGGACTGCAATCTTCGGATGATTACAGATTTTTAATTCAATTAATAAATTAATTAATTATTAGTCGCCTTTTTAGCTTTATATTTTTTTTAGTAGTTAAATAGCCTTACATTTTGCCAAATAATCAATAAATAAGTTATATTAATATTTTTTATAAAATGATGGGTAATATTGAAAATGAACGGCTATCTCAATCGGCTAATAATAGAAATTGGAAAAAATGGGGGCCTTACCTTTCTGAGCGCCAATGGGGAACAGTGAGGGAAGATTATAGTCCAAATGGAAATACATGGAACTATGTTAATCACGACCTCGCCAGGAGCTATGCCTATCGCTGGGGTGACGAGGGAATAGGGGGCTTTTGCGATTGTGATCAGATTTTATGTCTTGCTCCCGCGTTCTGGAACGGCAATGATGCCATTTTAAAGGAGCGGCTTTTTGGATTGACCAACGGTGAAGGCAACCATGGCGAAGACGTTAAAGAAATTTATTTTCACCTCGATTCTTCTCCCACTCATTCCTACACCAAATTTCTTTACAAGTATCCGCACCAGGCATTTCCTTACATGGACCTGGTTAAGCAAAACAAGCGGGACCGCCTGAGCCCGGAATATGAATTGCTGGACACAGGGATATTCAATGATAACCGCTATTTTGATTGCTACATTGAATACGCGAAAGGTGATGCGAACGATATATTAATGAGGGTCACCGTACACAACCGAGGCTATGAGCCCGCTACAATTCATGTGCTGCCCCATCTTTGGTTTCGTAATTTCTGGAAACACAATCCCCGTTTTAGCAAGCCGGAAATCAATTCTCTTTCTCCCAACAGCATACAAACAAGTTCGACGCGCAATGGCAATTTTTTTCTTTATCACCAGGGTGGGGAACAATTGTTCTGTGATAATGAAACCAATAACCGGCGGATGTATAACCGGGACAATGATTCTGCTTTTGTAAAAGATGGCATCAATAATTATGTAGTAAATAAAGAGCATACCGTCAATGAAGAAAAGCAAGGCACTAAGGCGGCAGTCTGGCTAAAGGAAAAGATACAGCCCGGTGCGTCAAAGACATTTAAGGTAAGATTATCCAAAAGTCAGTTAGAAGATCCCTGGACGCAGTTTGATGAAATATTTACCAAACGCAAATCAGAAACAGATCTTTATTATGACCAGCTGGCACCAAAAAATTTGTCCGTGTCACATAAGTCACTGCTTCGCAGCGCAGTGAGCGGCTTGTTGTGGACCAAGCAATTTTATTACCTGGATGTATTTAAATGGTTGTTTGGAGAACCCGGGGAAACGCCGCCTAACCGCAATGAAAAGCGAAATTATGATTGGCAACACTTAACCTGCCGCAATATTATTTCCATGCCCGACAAATGGGAATACCCCTGGTTTGCTGCCTGGGACCTGGCCTTTCATGCCGCAACTTTTGTTCATGTGGATGCCGACTTTGCCAAGCAACAATTATTGCTCGTGCTCCGGGAATATTATATGCATCCCAATGGACAAATACCTGCTTACGAGTGGAATTTTAGTGACGTCAATCCTCCTGTACATGCCTGGAGCGTATGGTATGTTTATGAAGCAGATAAGAAAAAGACGGGCGTTTCTGATTGGGATTTTTTAGAAAGAGCTTTTCAGAAATTACTCATGAATTTTACCTGGTGGGTCAATCAAAAAGACTCAAATGGTACGGATATATTTGAAGGCGGCTTTCTTGGCCTGGACAATATTGGTGTGTTTGACAGGAACCAAATGCCGCCGGGGATTAAGAAACTTCAGCAGGCAGATGCGACCAGTTGGATGGCGATGTATGCGATCAATATGTTGCGCATATCGTTGGAGCTGGCCGAGCACAACCAGGCCTATGAAGAATCAGCTGCCAAGTTTTTCCGGCACTTTCTTAATATTGGCTGGGCCATGCACCATATTGGTAAGAAGGATATTTCGCTGTGGGATGACAAGGATGAATTTTATTACGACGCGATACAATTTGAAAATGGAGCCAGTCAGCGTTTGAAGATCCGTTCGCTGATCGGCATCATTCCGCTACTGGCGGTAGAAATTATACATGGGGATGTATTTAAAAAATTGCGGCAATTCAGTACGCGGTTAGAGGTGATAAAGCTTACCCGGCCAGATTTAACGCGGATCATTTCTGATATTGAAAAAAAGAATACAGACGGCAATTACCTGTTTGCGATTATGGTTGATGACCGGCTGGAAAGCTTGTTAAAAAGATTGCTGGATGAGGCTGAATTTTTATCCGATTACGGGATACGGTCCTTGTCGAGGTTCCATAAAGACCAGCCTTATGTTTTTGGCTACCAGGGCAACAATTACAGTATTCAATATGAACCGGGAGAAAGTTCCAGTGCCATGTTTGGCGGTAATTCAAACTGGCGGGGACCTATCTGGTTACCGTTAAATTACCTGATCATTAATGCCCTGAGAAAATATTATGAATATTACGGTGATAAGTACACCTATGAATTTCCGGCGGGATCAGGCAACAAGTTGAATTTAAAACAGATTGCCAACCAGCTTACCAAAAGGCTGTTAAAGATATTTGAGAAAAATGACGCAGGTAAATTTCAATACCATGCAGAAAATCAACCCTCCTGGTCGGAGAAAGATTTCAGAGAACATCATTTATTCTACGAGTTTTTTCATGGAGATACAGGGCAGGGGCTAGGTGCTTCACACCAAACAGGCTGGACGGCGTTAATTGCCAATTTATTATTAGAAATGGATGAGGAGCCGGAGTAGGCGGAACGTTTTATTTAGCAATATAAAGTCGTTTTGTTCATTGGAGCGGCATAGTGATCTGGGATCTGCAGGGCGGCCCTACGGCACGCAATGCACATTAACAATAGCTGCTATAAAGCCGTAGCTCCAATGAGTTAAATATAATTGAAAAAATATTTTGGTTATTTCTTCCAGTTGAAGTCTGTCAATATATTTGCAATCTTATTACGCGGTTAATTGCATTATTTCAAAGCAATTAAATAAAGTGATAAGGTCGAAGCTCACTTAATATATTTCTACTAAAGTTTAAGACTGTCTCTATTATTCTTATCAAAAGCAAAAGAGGTATCTTATTGTGCATGGCATTTAAAACCCTGGTAGAAAACCACCTGATAATATTTACGACCCTATTACCTCATTTGTGTACAATCATAATATTTCAGAATAGATAAATATTGTTGATAGCCGTTTATTGTATTGCAATGATATCTACGGTCAATGTATTTCAAATTTCTCCTCCATCTCCTTATACTCGTCTTGCTAAAATTATAAAGCGATTATATAACAATAATAAAATTCCATGTAAAACAAAACTGTTTGCTTTCATCGTGCGTAGGTATTGAAAACGATTTATACACTAAAATTTTAAAAATGAAAACGATTAAATTATTTGGATTACTTCTTGTTGGTGCTTTCACATCAACCCTCACATTTGCGCAAATGAAAGGCGAAACGAAAATGGTTGGAGGCGCAACCATGTACCCATCAAAAAACATCATTGAAAATGCCGTAAATTCTAAAGATCATACGACGTTGGTTGCAGCTGTAAAAGCCGCCGGTCTTGTTGAAACCTTGTCTGGTGCCGGACCATTCACTGTATTCGCTCCAACAAATGAAGCATTCGACATGCTGCCAAAAGGAACGGTTGACAACTTGCTTAAGCCGGAAAATAAACCAATGCTGACAAGCATTCTTACCTACCATGTTGTAGCTGGAAAACTTAGTTCTTCGGACCTGATGAAAATGGCAAAGGATGGTAACGGCACAGCTGAATTATCTACCGTTGCAGGTGGAAAATTATGGGTAATGAACAAAGGCGGAAAGCTATGGATCAAGGATGAAAAAGGTAGTGTCGCAGAGATCACTATTAAAGATGTAAACCAAAGCAATGGTGTCATTTTCGTTGTAAACAAAGTTTTGCTGCCGAAATAATATCAACACTTTCTTTAATTAGCAGGTGATTAAAATTAAATAACCGGCTACTTAAATGCAGTCTGCGTATTAATAGAAATCCTACATATTGAGAACGAATAGTTAATAGTTAATCAAAGTCTAAACCGTCTTATTAAATAAGGCGGTTTTTACATTTGTGACTTTTCTATTTTAGTTTGATTTTTATTACAACCCGTGTAAATACTGACCTCAATGCTGGTAACTTCACGCATTTGTTTGGCAAAATATCCTGCCTAATTTGATGACCTGCTCAAGCATGATTTAACAAACAATGAAACGTTCGTGCGGGAATGAAAGAAAGTTTTTTTTGCAAATGATCAGTTGGCACAACAACGTTCTATGGCTTCACAAATTCTTCTTGTCAAGCCTGGATAACTGGTTAACCCCGAATTGATCTCATCCTCAGTGCAACTAAGTGTAAAAGAATTGGGAAGATGAAGAGGATGAGGTTCTTTAATACAAATCACATCTGGGTGTTTTTCATCTCGAATGACTAAAGCCGTAAAATTGGAAAAGCCATATTTAAAAGATATCTCAAAGGTTTTCATGTAGATAATATTAAGATATTAAAACTTTAGTAACCCGGTAAGCATATGAGAATCAAGAAGTAAATTTTCATAGTACAGGACAACAAGCGTACGATCCAACATCTAAAAGAAAGAGATAATAACCGGTCTCTTTTAAGTGACAATATGATTAAGGTATAAAATCGTGCCAAATATTCCGGAGCTGAAGATATCGCCAGGAAGAGATGAATGGCATAAGAATTTAAACAAGGCGTACAATTGAAAATTTAACCGGGAACTGACTGGTATTGATCGCTGCGCCTGCTAAACAGCCGAATAAATGAGTATTAAATGAATAGGGATTTTATTATGAAACCGAGGTGCTAAAATTTACATCTTGCCAATAACATACATTGGTCCCTGTGGTGTAAGGTTTCCTTTTTCAGGTTCCAGGGTAATTGCAAAAGCTGCTGCTTTTCCAAAACTTTTCATTTTTTGCAGGTGAAAATTTTTCCCATTTGCACTGGTTAAAAGCATTCCGCCGTCAACGGGTTTTCCATCTACAATTCCCCACAATTGGTAACGTTTTCCAGCAGGCGTAGCCGGAAGATTACTGGCGTCTATAAAAACTTCGCCGGTATTTTTCATCCAGAAAATTTTTGCTGCTGCTTCCGGCGCGGCTTCCAATCCTTTCAAAGCGACCGGTACACTGTATTTGCTTTGTACAACGCTTATATTTCCGGCAATGTCTTTTTCCTTTTCTGCAAGCGTTGTCAACATTTGCCGGGTTGCAGTTAATTCTTTATTAATTGCGGAATACTTATAATGGTTGATAAATTGTAAACCGGCACTGGTTATTAATAATGCAATCGAAGCCGCAGCAGCTGTTCTCCAATATGGAGAAACCCCATTTATTATATTATGATAATTTTTTTTGTTTAAATCTGCAACAGGGATAGCATTGTAATTTTTGTCTCCGTTAATCCGTGCAAGAATTTTTTCTTTAACGCCCGGTGCAGGCAAGATTAAAAATTGCCACGCATACGCTTCAAGGGAAGCTGTTATGTTTGCTAATTCAACTGCGACTTCCTGGTAAGTGGATAAATATTGCTCTACCAATATCTTTTCGTTTTCTGAAGTAAGGCCGGCAGCATACAGCTCCAATATTCCTGATGATATAATATTTATTGTTTCCAAATTAATTTAATTGGGTATTTTCTTATTCCAAAAATGCACAGGGCATTCCTGATTATACTATTTGTAAAGGTGTACCGATCTCCCCGGCAATTTCATTTGCGTATAGCCATGAAAAAGCCAGGTCCGGAATTAAAGGTTGGTCTGCTTTAAGATGGGAAAGTTATCTTGTTATTCCGGTCGATCAATTCGATGTGTACCGGAATGGGTATCGAACGCATTAGTTACGTAATTTTTATCAACAGGGATTTTAGCCTGGTTGTGTCATTTATTGCAGAAAATACAATCGTATAATTACTACTGGTGGCCATCATTGATGCCGCATGATCACTGAAAGGATATTTATAAAATAATAACGATCCGACCTGTAAATTATGTAAATTATTAGGGTAATTATGTAATCTTTTGTACCCAGGCAGGGTTTACCTTGTAGTTACATTTTTACTGTGAAAAAGATAAATAAATAAATTTTTAATTTAATTTAACTTTTCAAATCCGTTTCTTCATTTTTAACGTAAGTCTTGTTTATCGCACCTTATTTCTTCCTTCCTGATAATTGCTGTTGAATTATTTAAAATCAAATGTCTACTTATGATCAAACAATTTACCCAATTAAAAAATTGGAAAAGCTGCCTGCTGCTAACCTTTACCACGGCGGTATTTCTTTTCCAGGCCAATGCTTCCTCACACCGCGAAGCGCCATTGATCTCACAGGATCCTTTAGCAGATAACACGGATGTTTATGCATTCCGAAGCCCGGATGACTCAAGTACAATTACGCTTATTGCCAACTACATTCCATTGGAACTGCCGGAAGGTGGACCAAATTATTACACATTCGGTTCGGGTATCCGTTATGAGATACATGTAAAGAACCAGGCTGCAACGGGCGCGAACATAGATGATATCACTTATCGTTTTACATTTACCCAGGTTAATGAGGATACTACTACTTTTTTTAACATCAGGCTCGGTAAACAAAATATTAAGACGGTTTATTTACTCGAAAAAAGTTTCGACGGGGGCGCCTTCACTACAATTGTAGCGGCTGGAATTGTTCCTCCGCCTAATATCGGGCCGCGATCAATTGAAACGGGTGTGGGTTTGAATAGTAATTATACTACTATTATGCAGGCTGCCATAGCAACTGCCACGACCGGTGAAAAGGTATTTGCCGGGCCGGTTGATGATCCTTTCTTTGTTGATCTTGCGGGCGCATTCGACGTTGGAAATTTCCGGCCCGAAGGCAATACGGTTAATCCCCCAAAAGATGGTTTGAACCGGTTCAATGTTCATAGTATCGCAATAAAAGTTCCGATCAGCATGTTGCAGAAAGATGGTAAAACTACTGCACAGGCTACCAGTATCTTAGACGCAGATTTTGTAATAGGTGTTTGGGCCAGCGCCAGCCGCCAGCAGATAAAGACGATCAGCGCTGATGGTAGTGCGGGATATTCAGGTAACTGGATACAGGTTTCCCGCCTGGGCATGCCGTTAACAAATGAAGCAGTAGTGCCTGTGGGTGGTAAAGATAAATGGAACGCTGTAGCATCAAACACAGCGGGTGAAAGCCAGTTCGATAAGTATTTTAAAAATCCTGAATTAGGGCTTTACATGGATAACTCTCAATTTGGTAAAGCGGTACCATCCATGAACGGCCTTCGTATACAAAGCAGGTCGCTGGGTAGTTTTGATTTTAGAAATGGAAAGAAAGGATTATTTGGATTAAAAGGATCCCCTGCACTAAATGGCACGGCGCTTGCCCAGGCAGCTTTCGGTGATTATTTATTACCTGATAGCCTTAGCCCGCGCGCTGTTGATCTGTTACCCATATTTCAAACCGGGGTTCCTAACCTGCGTCCTTACCAATTGGCCACCGGCAAAGGTGGAGATCCGCTTGCGGCTGGTAAACCTTTCATCAATAATTTTTTACCAACCTTTGGCGATATGCTGAGGTTGAATATGGCAGTTCCTGTTACCTCCAGGACAAGTACTGATTTTAGTTCACTTGGTTTGGTAGGCGCGGCTGTGTTGGGCCTTACCGATGACAGGTTCAATTCCACCGGTACCTTACAATTTATCCCAAACATGGATGGCTTCCCCAACGGCAGAAGGCTGGAGGATGATGTAACAACCATCGAGCTCCAGGCAGTAAGCGGGGTAGTATTAGCCGCAATCGGGTTGTGGTACGACGATTATACTCCCGGAACTTCTCCGTCTCCCGTTACACAAAATCTCCTCAACGTGTTAAGTTTTAACGCCGGGCCCACAAAAAATGATACCACATTTAAAGTCGCTTTCCCTTACGTACAAACGCCATGGAGAGGATACGATCACACAATAAAAGCAAGGTTCTAAATAAACTATAAAAAGCATTTTATGAAAAAAATTTTAAATTTCTTTACGGCTCTTTTAGTTTGTTTAGCTTTTAATCAAACTACCCTTTTCGCTTCGTCTCACCGGGAGGCGCCATTGATCTCCAACGATCCGTTGGCAGATAATACAGATGTTTATGCCTTCAGAAGCGCATGTGACAGTAATAATATCGTGTTGGTTGCAAACTATATCCCGTTTGAGCATCCCGCAGGTGGACCAAATTATTATACGTTTGGCAGCAATATCAGGTATGAGATACATGTTGACAATAATATTGCCACAACAGGTGCTGACATTATTTATCGTTTTACATTTCAACAGGTAAATGAAGACAGCACTACTTTTTTTAATATCCGGCTTGGCAAACAAAATTTAAAAACTACTTATACATTAGAGAAGAGCACCAATGGCGGTACCAGCTTTGTAACGATTGTAGCCAATGGAATTGTGCCGCCGCCAAATATAGGTCCGCGTTCTATTGAAGATGCAACAGTCGGTTTGGGTGCAGCCAGTTATGACGCGCTGATGACCGCAGCGATAGCGACAGCCAGTACCGGTGAAAAAGTATTTGCCGGTCCTATCGATGATCCATTCTTTGTTGACCTGGGCGGTGCATTTGATGTCGGTGGATTCAGGACCACCGGCCGGGATGGCCTGGCAAAATTTAATTGCCATTCTTTAGTGATCGAAGTACCCATTTCAACATTGCAATACCAGGGCAAAACCACTGCGCAGGCTACAAGTATTTTAGATCCTGAATTTGTGATCGGTGTGTATGCAACAGCAAGCCGCCCTTCTATTACTACGCTTGATGCCAATGGCGGTAAACCGGTAGCTTCAGGTAACTGGATACAGGTTTCACGTTTAGGGATGCCGCTTACAAATGAAGCGGTAATACCAATCGGCAGCAAAGACAAATGGAATGCGGCTATTACAAATGATGAAAGGCCTTTCGATAAATTTTATAAAAATCCTGAATTAGCACTTTACATGGATGATTCGCAATTTGGTACTGCCGTACCGGGATTGGGAGCATTGCGTATCCAGTCTAATTCATTGGGTGCCTATGATTTCAGGAATGGTAAACGTGGATTGTTTGATTTAAAAGGAAATCCGGCGCTTAATGGAACGGCACTTGCCCAGGCCGCTTTCGGTGATCTGTTATTGCCAGATAGTGCAAGCCCGCGCGCAGTTGACCTGTTACCTATATTCTTGACAGGCGTACCTAACCTTCCTCCATACCAGTTGGCAACAGGTAAAGCAGCTGGCAGTCCGCTTGCTGCAGGTAAGCCTTTTATCAATAACTTTTTACCGACATTAGGTGATATGCTAAGGTTGAATATGGCGGTTCCGGTAACATCCAGGACGAGCCCTGACTTTAGCTCACTGGGTTTGGTTAGCGCCGCTGTGCTTGGCCTTACAGACGAAAGGTTTAATGCAAATGCGTCCCTGCAGTTTATTCCTAACATGGATGGTTTTCCAAATGGAAGAAGGCTGGAAGATGACGTAACCACTATTGAATTACAGGCAGTCAGTGGCGTAGTATTGGCCGCTATCGGTTTGTGGTATGATGATTATATACCAGGTACAACACCGAGCCCGGTTACACCGAACCTGCTGAGCGTACTTACTTTCAATGCAGGTGTTACAAAGAACGATACTACTTTCAAACCATGCTTTCCGTATGTGCAAACTCCATGGAGAGGCTTTACCGGAGCAGGTTATGTGGGCCCGTTAAGTTTTGATCCATTGCCTGTTACTTTCCTTGATTTTACTGCTGAAAAGAAAAATAACCAGGTAGAGCTAACCTGGAAGGTGGCCAATGAGATCAGCAATGATCATTATGACATTGAACAAAATGCAGGCGGTGGTATTTTTACAAAAATCGGAACTGTAAAAGCTACCAATGCCAATAATGTTCATTCGTATAGTTTCTTACATGCGGGTCCTGTTTTGAACAAGGCCAATTATTACCGGATCAAACAGGTCGATATAGGTGGCAAATCTTCTTATTCGCCGATCAGGGTTATTAGATTTTCACTCAATAATGTATTCAGTATCTCGCCTAACCCCGTTAAAAATGTGATCAACATCAATACCAGTCAGCCCGACCTGAGAGTTAACCTCTTTAATGCGGAAGGAAAAATGCTGGAAAGCAAATTACTGACAACAGGGAACGGGCAATTCAACATAAGTAAGTATGCCAGTGGAATGTATATTATTGTTGCAGAAAAAGATGGAATTAAGATACAAACAACTAAAGTAATAAAACAGTAAAAGCAAATACCGAATCAACAGATATGCCCGGTAATTTTTAACCGGGTATATTTGTTTACGGGACAGTTACAGTGAACATTTTTTTTATTTCCAACCTATTTTATTACCAATAAATTAATCACCTGATCATGAAAAGAAAACGTATTTACCTGGTATCTGTAATCGTTTTTTTTGCGGCAGTCGTTGCCATTTTTTACAATTACAACCAGCAACAAAAGGAGAAGGAAAATGCAGCTTTTGTTTTGTTGCCCCGAAAAGGTTCTGCTGCCAATTCAAAGGAATGGCAGGAGGTTAGAAAAAAAGCAAGAGACCTTACTGCGGCAATAAAGGCTGACCCGGAGGACACAAAATCATCTTTGAAACTGGCCGCTTTATTTATACAGGAAGCCCGTGAAACCGGTAACTATATGTATTATGATGCGGCAGCAATGATCCACATTAACAAGGTACTACAACTGGATCCGTCCGATTTTAATGCGCTGGTATTTAAATCGCTTATTTATTTATCACAGCATCATTTTGCTGAAGGTCTTGCCATGGCGCACCAGGCCAAAGAAATTAACCCAAATAATGCTTACGTGTATGGATTACTGGTAGATGGTAACGTCGAAATGGGTAATTATGATTCCGCGATTGTATATTCCGATAAGATGGCGTCTATCCGGCCTGATCTTACTTCTTACTCAAGAATTTCTTACCTGCGTGAAATATATGGCGATTATCCAGGAGCGATAAAAGCCATGCGGCTGGCAGTAGATGCCGGTGGGAGGGGGGATGAACATGTAGAATGGACAAGGGTGCAATTAGCGAGCTTGTATGAAAAAACCGGTGATTATAAAACCGCTGATACTTTATACAATATGTCGTTGAGCCTGCGGCCCAATTATCCCTATGCGCTCGCCGGCCTTGCGCGTATTGCCCTTTTTAATAAAGACTATGCAAAATCAGTCCGGTATTATGAGCAGGCAGATTCATTGGTTGCAGATAATGCTTTTAAAGAAGAACTGGCAGAATTGTATAAGCTGACTGGCCAGGATAAAAAATCTGGCGAAGCCGCGCAGGCTGTTGTGGATGACCTGTCTAAAAATGCGCAGTCAGCGGTTGATGACGGAAGTATCGGGCATTACGCGGACAGGGAGCTGGCTTATGCTTATCTCAAAATAAATAAAACGGATAAAGCGCTGGAACATGCGATGCTGGAATACAACCGCCGGCCAAATAATATTGATGTCAATGAAACAGTGGCGTGGGTTTACTATAATAAGGGAGAATTCGCTAAGGCATTGCCATACCTGCAGGTGGCATTAAAAACACATTCAAAGAACCCGGTGCTTATGTGCCGTGCCGCATTAATATATTTTAAAGCAGGGAATAAAGAAATGGCGAAAGCGATGCTGGCTGCTACCAATGTAAATAACCCATACATAACGCATTCGTTACAGGCGGAAGCAAGTGCCATTGCTCAGAGCATGTAAGCATTATTTCATCGATAATGGTTCTGAATAATGCTACCCGCTCAACTCGCCCTGATTGTGTTTTTTGACCAACAACCGAAGTTATCCTTTATAAAAGCTTTTTAGCTCGAAGCCTGGAGCTTTTCGGGCAGCAGGGTTTCACGGATGGAGATTTTTAAAATCGATGTTTATGCAGTGAAAACCCCGTTGGGACGTGGGTTTCACTGCTCTTCCGCTATTCCTCGACCCCAATAGGAAACTTACAACGCATTGAGTTTTCTCGTCCACAACCAAATACTGGTTGCCAAAACCTGTGAGGTTTGTGAAGAGTAAAATCAACACCTCACTAATGCGTGATTGTCAACCTGGCTCCTGTAGTTACTGTTATGCTTCCTCCCGTGGGCTCTACCTTTAATGAATAGCAGGTAGCATTAGTCGTTATCGTAACATTGTGCCGCACTATCACCTGCGAATTAGCCGTAGGAACAACGCCGCCCATCCAGGTTGCAGGTGCGTTCCATGTGCCATTTACTCTTGTGGTGAAAGTATTGTTAACAGGGTCATTGGGAACAAGGTATTTCGCCAATACGCCCGAACTGCCGGGATAACTTCCATAGCCCGCAGCATATAATTTATCTCCAAAAAATTGAATGCTTTGGATTGAGCTGGTTGCTGTTCCCACCTGCGTGATCTGGATACCGTTTGTACCAAAGCTGCTATCCCGACTGCCATTGGCTTTGTATAAAACAGTTGCAAAATTGCCGTTGGTTCCGGCGACGGCAATTTTTCCTTCATTATTAATTGCAACCGACTTTGCAAAATTAAATTCTGGCCCAAGAGAAATCGCCTGGTAACCCTGGTTGCCAAAAGTGCTATCCAGTTGTCCATTGGCTTTATACCTTGCTGCCGCAAAAGATGTATTGGCACCGGAGAAATCTGATGAATAGCCAACCAGCACAATTTTACCATCTTTTTGAATGGCCATCGACGAGCTGGAATACCAATCTGCGCCGAATGCGTTATATTGTTTTCCATCAAGTGAGAATGACATATCCATCGTCCCGTTGATATTATACCTGGCCACCGAAAAATTGTTCTGGCCATTTATGTACGACCGTCCGGCAACCACTATTCTTCCATCATTTTGAATTGCCATAGATGCGGCAAAACTTGGAGAAAATTCAAAATCAGTGATTTGTTTTCCATCATTGCTGAATGTATTGTCCAAAGTTCCGTTGCTGTTTAAACGCAGGATAGCATAAAAGGCGGAGTCATAATTGGGATCGGTATAACTATAGCCCGCAACCAATATTTTACCATCAGCCTGCACGACTACCGATTGGCATACATCGGCGATGCCAAGGGCCAAAATAAGTTTTCCCCCATTGCCAAAATTAAGGTCAGGAGTTCCGTTGAAATTGTAGCGGGCAACCGCAAATTTGCTGTTGTCAGTATTACCGGCAACGATGATTTTTTTATCTGCCTGGATAGCCACTGAAATAGCTTCGTCTGTCACCCCAAAATCGGTAGTCAGCTTTCCGTCATTGCTAAATGTGCTATCAAGAATTCCTTTATTATTGTAACGGGCAACCGCAAAATCGTAATCACTACCGTTCCAGGTACGGCCCACGACTATCACTTTTTCATCAGCGTCTATCGCATTGCAATTAAAAACCGTGTAATCGTGTTTGGAATCATCTGACAGTTTTCCATCCTGGTTAAAAGACGTATCGGGAGTACCATTGGCGTTATACCTGGCAAGCGAAAATGAATAGTCATTATCCAGGACCGAATACCCGGCTACCACTATTTTATTGTCGTTTCGTATAGCTACCGCCCCGGCTATGTCATCAGCGGCATTAAAATCAGTCATCAATATGCCTTTGTTGGTAAATGTATTATCAAGACTGCCATCGGCATTGAGGCAGACAACTACAAAATCATTAGAGGCTCCATTGAGCGCATAGCCGGTTATTATGATTTTACCGTTGGTTTGCAGCGCCATTGAATTGGCGTGCTGCAGATCTGAGTTGAGAGAAATAGTCTGGATACCATTTTTATTAAAGGTCTGGTCTAAACTTCCGTTAGTGTTGTATCGGGTAACTACAAAATAATTATTGCCAGACTCATCCGAAAGATATCCGGCCAGGAGGATTTTGCCATCATTTTGTATTGCCAAAGAATTACCCGTAGCGGCAGCACCGGGGAAATCAGTTACTTGTCTTCCATCCTGGTCAAATGTTAGATCAGGACTGCCATCTTTATTATACCTTGTTATGCCAAAGGAGGCTCCGAAATCTGTATAAATAACTCCGCCTGCTACAATTTTTCCATCGGTTTGTATGGCAACGCTATTGGCAACCTGCGAATACGTTCCGAAATCTGTTACCTGTTGCCCGTTACTGTTAAAAGTACTGTCGACACTGCCATTTGCATTATACCTGACAACGCCAAATCGTTCATTGATAGAACCAGCCACAACTATTTTTCCATCGCCCTGGATGACAACGCTTCTTGCGAAGGAGCTGCCGTCGAATTCTGTAATTTGCATCCCGTTGACTCCAAAGGCAGTATCAGCAGTTCCGTTGACGTTGAGTCGTGTCACATTAAATCCTATAGAACCATTGACTTTCGAACCGGCGATCACAATTTTATCATCGGCTTGTAATGCGGCGTAACCGTTGTCAATTGCCACGAATCTTGAATATCCCCCGATTCCATAACTTGAATCGATCGATCCGTTGGCCAATCTTTTCGTAACAAAGGTCGCGTCCAGCAGTACATACATACTTCCATCGGGCCTCAATAACGCCTGTCTCGCGCTGCTATTAACTTTTAATGGCGAGCCCAGGTCTCCTTTGATAACACCATTAATGCCAAATGAAGGATCGAGCATGCCTGATTGGGCGTAGGTAAAATTAATTGAACAAAGAATTACGGAACAGAGTAAAATAGTTTTCATTTTTTAGTTAATTAATGCCGCAGCAATTTCGGTTGCGATGGCTTTCATTGCCTGGGGGCTAGAAAATAATTAAATATTTTTATAGGGATTGTTCAGGGACAGGATAAAATAGCATTGCCTTGGAATACGAGACAATATTAAGGGCCGTTTATTATCAAATATACTCATTCAACACCTTCGCCGGAATAAATTTTTAAGATATTAATATTGACTTGCCCGATTTGGATTTTTTGTCGAATCAATATTTGTCTGATTAAAGGCTTAACAAAATTGATACCGACAAATCAAAACCCTTGTAATCAATCTTCCTGGCCCGCCAATGTACGTTTTTAGGAGATGGGTAAAGAATTAGCTTATGCTATAATTAGCAGGACGCTCAATAATAACTGTAGAATTATTTACTCAATTATTATCCAGGCAGAATTATAATTTATGAGGGTTAGCAAGGTTTCGCAACACTTGTTGGTCAGGTGACAAACCTATACTTTTTAAAATTGTTGCAATTGAATAACCATGATTTATCGCAACTGTACTAACCGTTTTTATAATTTGTTTAAAAGACAGAAATACTGTTTTATCATTATCGTCTTTTCGCAATAAAAGTTCAACAAAAATCTGCGACATCAGGATTTCTGCAAGTTGGGCATCTCTTTCTGTGACTTCCAATACGACACCATATACCACTGCACTATGATCATCATAAATTGAACCGAAATCAAAACTGGTTATAGTTTGTTCCGGTTCCTTTTTCGGCAATAGATATAGTGACGACATGGAATCTGAGGTTACCCCTTAAGCGCCAAACACGTGCCACATAAAAAATTGGTATAAAACCATACCTGAACTTTTTGGTAAAGCTTAGATAGAATCTAAATTCTGCACTTATGCAATTCAGATCGGTGAGATACAGCTTGCGTAGTTAATTTTTTTATCCATCCTGTAAAATTATTTATCCTCCGACCAATATTTTTAAAAGCCGCAGGCCTTAATAATGTTAGAATTTCGTAAGACATTGTTTGATCCGGGTTATTTTTTTGCCTGGCAGTAAACCTAACTTTATCCTGGCAATTTAATTGGTTGGAGCATGGATACAAGAAAACCAGGATACCCGAAATCGGTTTGTCTGCCTACCTGACGGCAAGCGCAACTTAAAAAGCCTTTGGGCCATGGAAAAATTTAATCATCTCAGGATGATTTTGTAACTTAGGGTTGAGAGACCCGATTAGTCAGTAGATAATTTGTTAAGAACAGTAGGGCAAACTTAATTAATTGGTCAACTGCAGAGCAAATAAATCTAATTTTCAACCCATTTAATTTAAAGCGTATGATCTCACTTAATGTCAACGAAAAGCCTTACAAGGTTGATGTAAATCCGGACACACCTTTGCTGTGGGTAATAAGAGACAACCTTGGTCTTACAGGTACCAAATACGGCTGCGGTGTTGCCCAGTGCGGCGCCTGTACCGTTCACCTGAATGGTGAGGCGATACGTTCCTGTGTTACAAAAGTTAGTCGAGCCGAAGGAAAAAAGATCAGGACAATAGAGGGGCTGTCAAAAAATAACGACCATCCGCTGCAGTTGGCCTGGAACGAAGTAAGTGTGCCTCAATGCGGTTATTGCCATTCCGGCCAGTTGATGTCGGCAGCAGTTTTGCTTAGGGAAAATCCAAATCCTACCGACCAGGATATTGACGACGCGATGGCAGGTAACCTCTGTCGCTGCGGTACCTATCTCCGAATCCGGAAGGCCATTCATTTGGCGGCCGAAATGCAGCAGAAGGGAAGTGCGAAAGGATAAATGCCGGTGGCGGGTTGTCCCAAAACCTGGATTATTGTGGTGCCGGTTTTACTTTCTCAAACGGTTGGTAATTTCATTAAAAAACAACTTACAGTATTGTTTAAACTTATTTCATATGATGAATACTGAAATTAAAACACGGTATTTTTTGCCTGTAAAAACAATTGGCGTGGTGGTCATTATCCTTTTCCTTTTCGGG
>JBDSLD010000057.1:0-4867 GCA_039916545.1 Ferruginibacter sp. | reverse complement strand
CACCAGCGGGAACAGGCAGATAAATATGGTGTAAAAATAATCGAGATGAAGAAATTCAATTTTGATTTTTTACAAACTTTGCAATCGCCATTATATGTTTCTTTAGATATTGATGTGCTGGATCCCGCATTCGCACCAGGCGTTTCTCATCACGAACCCGGTGGACTAAGCACGCGCGAAGTGATCAGGATTATTCAAAATATTGAAGCAACAATTGTAGGCGCCGACCTGGTAGAATACAACCCAATAAGGGATATAAATAATATGACTGCGATGGTTTGCTATAAACTTTTTAAAGAGCTGATTGATAAGATGTCTGATTGAAGTTGACCAGGCTTGAAAAGCTACCTGTGCAGAACATCTACCCTGCCATCATTACCAATAACATCACGGGCTAATCTTCGGCTGTTGGCCAGGAGACACAACAGCGGCACGCCACGGATAGCAGATCACTTTTAATCCGTGTTAGTGACAATCCAAAATAATACCTATTCAGAACGCTATTGTCATCCCGGTATAAATCTCATTATTTGGTAAAACAAAATTTATTTTTTAGGTTTGTCTAAATTTTAATTTAGACAATATGAACTTTTCTGTTTCGGAAGAAAATTATATTAAAAGTATCTACCACCTGCAGCAGCAATCAGATACGGTTACCACTAACTCCCTGGCCAATGAACTGCAAACTAAACCTGCTTCTGTTACAGATATGCTAAAAAAACTGCAGCTAAAAAAATTGCTTGAGTATGAAAAATACAGGGGCTTCCGCCTTAATGCGACTGGGAATAAAGTAGCACTGAACATTGTCAGGCGACACAGGTTGTGGGAATATTTTTTAGTCACCAAGCTTGGCTTTGAATGGAACAAGGTCCACGATATTGCTGAAGAACTGGAACATGTGAGCAGTATGGAGCTGATCCAAAAACTTGATAATTTTCTTAACTATCCCCAAACAGACCCACACGGCGATCCCATACCGGATATGAATGGAAAAGTCCATATTATCAAACAGGTGAATTTGGCTGAGGCGCCGATTAAAAAGAACCTGGCCGTTAGTTCAGTAAGCAATCAATCGCAGGAAATGCTGGAACTTTTAAATCACTATCATATCGGAATAGGAACAGAGCTCAAAGTAAACCTTCGTTTTAGTTTTGACGGATCGGTAGAAATTAAAGTCCTAAAACATGCTTCCTGCATCATCAGCGAACAGGTGGCAAAAAATATTTTTGTTTATCATGATTAAATATTCAAATACGGATACGTCATTAAGTGAGGTACACCAAAGCATAGACACCACCAGTAAAAAAAGAGGCTGGAGAAGAATATTCTCTTTTCTTGGTCCGGCTTACCTTGTAAGCGTCGGATACATGGACCCGGGTAACTGGGCCACGGATCTTGCAGGGGGAAGTAAGTTTGGCTACAGCCTGATCTGGGTTTTGTTAATGAGCAACCTGATGGCGCTATTATTGCAAGGGCTATCCGCAAGGCTCGGCATAGTAAGGGGGCGCGACCTGGCACAGGCTAACAAGGAAGCATACCCGAAGTATGTCAACTTCGCACTGTATCTCCTGGCAGAGATCGCTATCGCGGCCTGCGACCTGGCTGAAGTATTAGGCATGGCCATTGGGATACAGCTGTTGACCGGCTTGCCGTTGATCTGGGGTGTATCCATCACTGTGCTGGATACCTTTCTTTTATTATACCTGCAAAAAATGGGCATGCGTAAAATGGAGGCATTCATCATTACCCTGGTTGCGATCGTAGCCATTTCATTTTTAATAGAAATTGTTTTTGCCAAACCCGATTTAGGTGAAATGGCAATGGGCTTCATTCCCTCTGCACTGACCGATGAGGCACTTTATATCGGCATTGGAATAATTGGCGCCACCGTGATGCCGCACAATTTATACCTCCATTCTGCGCTCGTGCAAACCCGGAAAATCGACCGGACGGATGCCGGGATCAAACAAGCCTTGAAATTTAACCGCATCGATACCACGATCGCCCTGAACCTGGCTTTTTTTGTAAATGCTGCCATCCTGGTTTTAGCGGCTACCGTATTTTTTAAAACCGGCAACTCGCATGTAGCGGAGATAAAAGAAGCACACAGGCTCCTGCCTGGATTTTTAGGGAATTTAGCGCCAAAATTATTTGCTATCGCGTTGATTGCCGCCGGGCAAAGCAGCACCATAACCGGCACATTAGCCGGGCAGATAATAATGGAAGGCTATTTAAGTTTAAGGATCAATCCCTGGGTAAGGCGTTTGGTCACAAGGCTACTGGCCATTATCCCTGCCTTGCTGATCATTATCATTTATGGAGAAACGAAGGTCGACGCCTTACTTGTATTCAGCCAGGTAATATTGAGCCTGCAATTAGGTTTTGCCATTATCCCGCTGATCCATTTTGTAAGCGATAAAAGAACAATGGGGAACTTCGCAATACCGCGAATTACAAAAATTACTGCCTGGGTGATTGCCGGGATACTTGTTTTTCTTAATTTAAAAATGCTTACAAATGAAGCTTCAGGTGTGTTCGCCGGTAATGCAGTCTTCCCAAAAATAGTTTTAGTTATTTTAGGACTGCTGTTCCTGGCATTGCTGGCGTACATTATTTTCTTCCCACTTTTTGACAAACTTAAAAGAATAAGATCTATCCAGATGCACCGCGGTGTGGATACGATCAACACCCTGGCAATTCCCGAATTTAAAAAAATTGCGATCGCCCTGGATTTTAGCGACAATGACCAAAAATTATTGGCCTTTGCGATTGGCCAGGGTAAAGAAAATACCACCTATGTGTTGGTGCATGTCGTTGAAAGTGCTTCTGCAAAATTGCTGGGCCAATACAGTGACGATTATGAAACAAGAAAAGATAAAGAAAGGATGAATTCATATATCCTTCAACTCCAGGAACGCGGACTTACAGTGGATGGCCATCTCGGGTTCAGAAACAGGGCGAAAGAGATTGTCCGGATAGCCAAAGAGTTCGATGCGGATATGCTGGTTGTAGGCGCACATGGGCATACCGGGTTAAAAGATTTTATTTATGGGGAAACAGTCAACACGGTACGGCACGAATTAAAAATACCTGTGTTGATTGTAAATATATAAGGATGAATGTGAAAAATAAGTAGTGTTTGCAAGAAAACGCTGAAAACCTTTACAGACAATGAATTGTGGAGGTTTTTCTTGTTGAATATTATTAATCTGAAACTAAGTAAATGGCTAAAATAAAATAGTACTGAGCTGTTTAATAAAAGGCATTTAAGTGTGGCCACTATTTGATCTTCTACATCAGTAACTGGGTTAGCTGCCTTTCGTTGGTTCGGTTCCGATGAAATCGGAATTGAAAAAATGCGCAGCCTGTTTTTTCAAAGAAGCAAAAACAGCAGCGTTCCGGTTATCCGCCAGCTGGCGGACCGGCTGCGGAGACAAAAGTAGAGAGCTAACAGGCAGTTAGTACCTGCTATTAATAACAGCGTTTTATTGCAGACACTAAGTAGGAGTAAAGAACTCTTTTTAAATCGAAAAACAAATTGGTTTCATCTTTATTTGCGGATATTAATCACTATACTATTTTTTTTAACGGTCGCCTACACAGTGCCCTGGCGGGGCAACCTCTTTGTAGGAAATAAAAACAATATTAATTTACCCAGGATGGGGTAACCGCTAAGCGCTACCAATTAATTTGGTTGAATTAAAAGATAGTCACTTTGTAAAAAAAATTACCCCACTAAATCTCATTCATTATTCTTAGCGGCCAGGGCGAGCTGCCCACTAATCTTTTCATCCCATTCCCCTTGCTTTGCGGGTATCCTGCTATGACTGGTTTCCGAATCATATTGGTCCTGCACCTTGCTCATCTCTTTTGCCGTTTCATTGTAAACCTTCTCAATTACCGATTGGTAATTGGCATTGGTAAAATGAGCATTTCTTAAATTTTGTACAAATTCAAGCGTATGTATATAAGCAATATCAAAGTGCTTCTGCTCATGGTTTAAAATATACGCTGTTTTATTTCCCGGTAACACCCATGAGTCTTTTCTTGAAAAACTACAGATCACGGATATGATCAACTGCGAAATATCATTGACCCGTTTAAAAGATAATTTTACCCCAAAACCTGCACTGGTTAATGCAGCAGCATCACTACCAGTAACCGGCTTGCCTTTAAAATCAGTCCAGTCGAGCAATGAACCCGGTTGGTAATAAATCATGTTGTTATTGGATGTGCCATCGCTGGTAGCATATTTAACAACCACCGTTAACTTTTGCGCCTGTGAAGCAATTGCAAAAAAAGATGCAACCGTGATAAGAAAGAATTTTTTATACATATCTGAATTATACGATCAATAAACGTAATTATTGCGCTTCGGTTGTGGGTTTTGGAAAATTAGATTTCTCTTAACATCATTTGCATGCCGGTACTGTTCCTTTTTAAAAATGTATATTAGTATCAATCTTGAAGCAAGAATTTATTTGGGCAAGATTAGGCTACATCCAGGTAACCCGGTTATTAGCTTTCGACATAGTTTAGTTCCTTGCCGAAAGTTTCATCGGTAAACCAGGCAGCTACCAGGCTAACGACCATTACGATAACGCCGGTAATCCAGCCCGCGGTTATATAATTACCGGTTGCAGATTGCAACCCTTTAAATAAGAGGATCATCAGCGGCAAGGCGCCCCTGACCATATTGGGAACTGTAGTGGCTGCCGTTGCCCTTAAATTAGTGCCGAATTGTTCTGCCGCCATGGTTACAAAAATTGCCCAAAAACCTGTGCTAAAACCCAGGGCGGCACAGATCACATACATGCCGGCGGCTGTGCCACTTTGCTGCGTAAAATAAAAGAAAATGGAAATGATG
>JBDSLD010000056.1:0-17863 GCA_039916545.1 Ferruginibacter sp. | reverse complement strand
TCCCGGTGTTTGGCACCGGTACAAGCCCGATGTTAAATCAGGCTGGGAAGAATACTGGGTGGGGTTTAATGGTTATTATGCAGAGCAATTAATGAAGAATGGTTTCTTTAACCCCGACACGCCATATGTAAATGTAAGTCTCAATAAAGATATGCTGGTGTTGTTTGGTAAAATGATCGATACGGTGACCGCTTCTTTAAGTGGCTACCCTCAGCAAATTGCAGGCATAACCATGCAGATCCTTGGCCTGGTCAATACCATTTCCCAATATAAGGAATATGACAACGACCCTGTGGGCAAGCTCATTTCAAAAGCAAAATTTTTATTGCAGCAATCTTTCGAAAACCAGGTAGACATGGAAGACCTTGCGAGTCAATTGCCCATGAGTTATTCATCTTTTCGAAAGGCTTTTAAGAAGATCACAGGAGAATCACCCAATCAATATCACCTCAATCTCCGGTTAAGCAGGGCAAAGGACCTGCTGACATCTACGGTGCTCAATATTAGTGAAGTAGCGGATCATACCGGCTTTGACTCTGTATTCTATTTCTCCAAATTATTTAAAAAGAAGAACGGTATATCACCCAATTCATTTCGCAGGGAAGCAAATCAGCAGTGATGATTTGCTCTGAATACTAAAATTCCCTGGGCTGAAATTTATCAAAAAGTACAAAAAATATGCACGAAGGGAATACTACGGGGTAATTACATTTATATAGTTTTGAGTACACAATTGCTGTTTCAACTTAAAATATGCTTGCTATGCAAAAAAAAACGATTTGCAAATTATTGCAAAGAAAAAAATGTCCTGATCCGTATACCATTTTTCCAGTCAATTAAATTTCCATTACTCCAGGGTTCAATCTTGCAAGCTGTTTTGCACTAACGCTTGAGCTTCAACTGCTGCACTTAAATGCAGGCACCTTAATAATTTAACAACAAAACGTAGGAATTTATGAATACTTTACTCACAGGAACACAGTTACAGTCTTATCAAAACGATGGCTACTTGTTAGTAGAAAATTTTTTGTCTGAGGACGAACTGGCATTTTGGCGGATAGCCGTTACCGAAGGAATCGAACAACGTGGTGGAAGAAAGATGCCCGGCAGCAATGCCATGACCGGGGAAGACGATGGCATCAATAAAGAAAGCGATTATTACGGAAAAGTGTTTGACCAGATGCTAAACATCTGGCAAACCAATGATAAGGTAAAACAACTGATGCTCGATGAAAGAATAGGCAGGATGGTGGCGACCCTGGCAGGCTGGAGCGGCACCCGTATCTGGCACGACCAGGCATTAATAAAGCGCCCCTGGGCCAATCCCACCTCCTGGCACCTGGATACACCTTTCTGGTCATTCAGCGACAGGCGTGCTTTATCGATTTGGGTAGCACTGGACGATGCAACTTACGAAAATGGCTGCCTGTATTTTATACCGGGATCATACCACAACACCAGCTTCGACAACCCGGGTATTGGAAAGAACATGGATGCAGTATTCGATTTTTATCCGCAGTTCATAAAATCAAAATCAGTGGCCGTGCCTATGAAAGCCGGCAGTTGCTCCTTTCACAACGGGCTTACCATACATGGCGCCGGCGCCAATATGACGAATGGTTTCAGAAGGGCCATGACCTGTGCCTACATGCCGGACGGCGCCACCTTTAATGGAATTAAGAATATCCTGAGCGATGAGCAGGTGGCTAAATTGAAGGTGGGCGACCTGTTAAATGACGAATTACAAAATCCATTAATTTATGGCGCACACTAAATTCATTTGAAAAATTAATTCACATGCTGATCAAAAAATGTTTTTACCCGTTTCTTTTTTGCACGTTTTTTTTGATAAAAATTCCGGGCCGTTGTATGGCCCAGGCAATAAAAATAAAAAATGATGTCACTGCTAAGAAGATAACTTTTGGTAATAAAAAAATTCAGTTATCATTGGATTATGATCATAAAGTGAATATCTCTTCAATGATCGTAAATGGCCAAAAAGTGATTGACGGGGCTGCCGGAATTTATTCACAGGTCAGCACAAAAGCATCAGTCTATTCCACCTTACAGCTTGCATCGGATCCGGTGACCAGTGTCAATGATAACACTATTACGATTGCACAAATTGCTTATGGAGATAGAAATCTTAGCATCAATGAGAGCTGGACATTCCACCTCACGGACAGTACAATTAAACTTGATATGGACAGAACCCTGTCGAAATCAATTACTATAGAAAAAATTGCGGCCCCTGTTTTTAATTTTCGCGACACGAGTACCTGGGATGGCGCCTACCAGGATTATGGCGGCATTGCCTGGTTTTATCTTTTCAATAAAAAACTGGATACCTATGGCGTACACAGCAATTCATCAATGTTTTGGAACAATAAAACCGGCAATGGTTTAACTGTTGCCGTAAGCGCCCCGGGCAGCCAGGTGGCAATGGATTACAGCCGCACCGCAAAAGATCAGTTGGCTTTTACGATAGGTATTTCACCAACAGAAATGCTGACCCGTTTTGATTCAGCTACGCAGAGACGGAGGTTTGTCCGCGATAGTACCGATGTATGGGCTGCTTTTAAAATGAACAGCAATAAAACGAGTCAGACTATCACACTTTCCTATTTCGATTTTGAAAATGCTTTTGGTCGCGGAAAACTGGTGGGCATTAACGGGAAACAGGTAAGCGCCGTTTTAAATACCATTGCCAGGATCGGCGTAATTGACAAGGAACATTTTGGTGGCAACAGCTGGCACACACCTTATGGTCCTATTTGTTTGCATGAACAATATATCGCCCAGATGGGCCTTGCAATAAATGATAGCAACTATTTGCAAGGCTATGCGCAATGCCTCAACTTCTATCGCGACAATGCCATTAAACCAGACGGCAGAGTTTGGGCGAGGTGGGCCTACAGCAATGAGGATATGATGCCGGGGGAAGTAAATGAAAAAGGTTTTTATGAGGCCCAGTGGGGTTATTTGTTGGATGCCAACCCTGATTTTGTGACGAATGTGGCGGAACTCTATGACCAGACTGGTGATTTGACCTGGGTAAAAACTCATCAGCAATCCTGCGAAAAAGCGTTGGACTGGATAATGAAAAGAGATAGCAACAGCAATGCCCTGGTTGAAATGATAACTGATAACCATACCCAAAGAAAAGGCAGCGATTGGTTGGATATTATCTGGGCATCTTATGAAAACGCTTTTGTAAATGCAAAACTTTACCATGCGCTTGTTGTATGGGCCGATATTGAAAAGCAGCTCGGAAATAATGATAAGGAAAAATATTATAGCCAGTTTGCTGACAAATTAAAAACCAGTTTTAATAAGCCGGTCAGCCAGGGTGGTTTTTGGGACGAAGAAAAAAAATGCTATATCCATTGGAGAGATAAGGACGGTTCGCCACACGGTAATAATATGGTAACACCCGTCAATTTCATGGCGATCGCATACGGCATCTGTGACGACCAGTCCAGGATTAAAACAATATTGGATAATATAGAAACACAAATGGAAAAGGAAAAACTTTTCTTCTGGCCGGTTTGTATGTACACCTACCAGCCAGGAGAGGGGAACGACTGGCAATTTCCTTTTCCAAATTATGAGAACGGTGACTTGTTCTTATCCTGGGGTTCTATTGCTGTTAAAGCCTATGCGTACTATAAACCAGAACTTGCCGTAAAATATGTAAAGAAAGTTTTGACACAATATGCAAAGGACGGATTGGCCTTTCAACGTTATGGCCGTATAAAGCAGGATGGCCTGGGAGATGATATCCTTTCGGGAAACAGTCTTTCGGTGGTTGGTTTGTACCAGGCGATATATGGCATCAACCCGCTTTATAACAGGTTTTATCTAAACCCTCACATTACTTCGGAGTTAGCAGGTACTGCTTTAAAATATAATTTCCGCGGACAAAAATTGACCGTCGGACTTGACATGAATAAATACTCCGTGTCAGATAACCTGTTTAAGATAATATCGAAAAATGATTTTGGTTTTTATAGCACTGATACCAGTCTTTCATTTTTTAATGGTAGCACAAATAAGGCATCTATGAAAGTATCGGCTCCTGCAAAGGGTAGCCTGGCGCTTGATATAAAAATATGGAGCCCTGGCAGCATCTCGTGGGAACAAACTTTCAAGGACGCCTATGCGCCATTTTTACACTACCAGGTAAATGATTTGAAGCAAAATACCGGTTATACGATCTCGGTAAATGAAAAAATCGTCAGTGAGGTGAAAACCAATTCAGACGGGACATTGGTATTCGATTACCAGGCAAATGAAAAACGTGACAGGGTTATTATAACGAGCAAACGCTAAGCCCGTGAAAGGTCAATATTCAATCAAATGGAATTAAAAATATTATGTCCCCAATGGGGACATGAGCAGTTAGATATCGAAGATTTTTTTATAAAGGTGAGGTCCGCCGGCTACGATGGCGTTGATACCTGGATGCCGGAAAATAGCGAAGAAAGAAAAAGGTTCATTCGTTTGTTGCCTGACTATGGCCTCGCAATCGTAAGTCACCAGCACCAGGCAAAAGGAGAAACCCTCGGTGAATTTTGCAAGTCTTTTGAATATTATTTAAACATGTCAATGGAATGTGAACCGGTGTTGATCACCTCACATTCCGGCAGGGATTATTTTACATTAGAAGAGCAACTTGCGGTGATTGATACAGCAGAAAATTTCTCGGTCAAAAATAATATCAGGGTTGTCCACGAAACCCATCGCGGACGAATCGGGTTTAGCCCGGGAAATGCAAATGAATTATTTAAGCTGAGGCCGGCCATGAAGATAACTGCCGATCTTTCTCATTGGGTTTGTGTGACGGAAAGTTATTTGGAAAACTTCCGGGAGGCGCTGAAGACAGCAATAACCAGGACTGAACATATCCATGCAAGGGTTGGATTTACAGAAGGGCCACAGGTACCGGACCCAAGGGGAATATACTGGCAACAGCCGGTAGAATTTTTCATGAAAATATGGGAAGAAATTATTGTTTACCAGCGATCCCTTGGTACGGAACTGTTCACGATAACGCCGGAGTTTGGCCCACCCCCTTACATGTGGACAAATATAGCTGACAATCAACCGGTCGCCAGCCAATGGGACATCAACCTATTTATGAAGGAGCTGTTGTTAAAAAATTTTGCATGATTTTTTAGGACTCTATCGTCCTTTTGAAAATTACAATGAACCTGCACTTCTCCTGCAAATGCGCAAGTTGCATTGACTAATCAGCCAGCTATCTTTTTTCCTATTTCAGATACTACCTGTTATGCTACGGTCAGGTAAGCACAGGTCAGCTAATTATTCTTTTGAGTTTATATTGCGATTTAGGCAGTGATGCAAAAGATTAGACAACATTTATTTCCCTGCATTTTTATTATTTTAAAAACAGCTTGTTTTACCATGAAAAAAAATCCATTGCAGCGCAGCTTGCCTGTGAAAAATATCCTGATGAAATTATTCTTTCTTCTCCTGCCGTGGCAGTTATTTTCTCAACAAAGACCGGTGCAAAATGAAAGTGGGTTTTACAACTACACAGGTTTAAAAAAAATATTTCTCAATCCGGGAAATGCAGTGCAGACAAGTGTTTACTGGTATTGGATATCAGGCAATATATCTAAAGAAGGTGTTGTTAAGGACCTGGAATCCATGAAGAAAGTTGGTATCAACCGTGCCTTTATCGGCAATATTGAGCAGTCGGATGTTGCGCAGGGCAATGTGAAATTCCTATCGGATGAGTGGTGGGAAGTAATGCATGCCGCGTTAAAGACGGCCACAAAACTTAACATAGAGATCGGTATTTTCAATAGCCCGGGTTGGAGCCAGTCTGGCGGGCCATGGATAAAGCCGGAGCAATCCATGCGGTACCTTGCATCTGCTGAAATAACAGTAGAAGGCGGACGCCGGTTGCAAAGCAAACTCCCGAAACCAAATGAACAATTTCAGGATGTAAGGGTAATCGCCTTTCCGGTACCGAAAGATTATTTCACCAATATTGCCGACTTTGATCCTGTCATTACGGTCAGCTCATCTCAAAAGAATATCCATGCAGTTATGGATAAAGATACTTCAACGGAATTGAGTATCCCGCTGGATAGTGTCGTTACTATTGACATTAGAACTGAAAAGGAATTCGCTGCAAGAAGCATCTTAATATATCCGTCTCACCGGCCGATCATTGCTGGCGTTAAGTTACAGGTAAGTTCAGGCGATACCTTCCGGACTGTAAGGGAATTTACCATTGACAGAAGCAATAGCTCTTTAAACGTTGGGTTTGATCCATATGGGCGTGTGGCAGTATCCCTGCCCGCTACCAACGCTACATCTTTCCGGGTCGTCATCAGCAATCTTAAAACTAACTATTCAAGATCATGGGGTGGCAGTCCGGAACCCACTTGCGGCATACGTGAGCTACAGATCTTATCATCTCCGAAAGTAGAAAATTATATTGAAAAAACACTGGCTAAAATGAGCCAGACGCCTTTCCCGTTGTGGGGGCAATATCTGTGGCCGGATCAACAATCAACACCTGAAAAAGAATTGTCGATAGATCCTTCGGCTGTGATTGACATTTCAAAATATATGTCGCCAGACGGTAGCATTGACTGGAACGTGCCTGCCGGTAAATGGATCATTGTGCGGTCAGGAATGGTTCCTACAGGCGTTACAAATTCACCTGCTCCTGCCAATGGCACGGGCCTGGAAGTAGATAAGATGAACAGGAATTATTTAAGCGGTCATTTCGATGGTTATCTTGGCCAGGTACTTAAACGCATACCTGCCGCTGATCGCAAGACTTTTAAAATTGTAGTGGAAGACAGTTACGAAACAGGCGGCCAAAACTGGACTGATAGCCTGGTGGAAAAATTCAGGGCGATATACAATTATGACCCCACACCTTTTATCCCGGTTTTATATGGAAGTGTTGTTGGAAGTGAAGACATATCCAACCGTTTTCTTTGGGACCTCCGGCGTTTTATTGCGGATAAGGTCTCTTTTGAATATGTAGGTGGCCTAAGGGATATCAGTCACCGGTATGGGCTCACTACCTGGCTGGAGAACTATGGCCACTGGGGGTTTCCCGGCGAATTTCTGCAGTATGGAAGCCAGTCTGATGAGATCGGCGGTGAGTTTTGGAGTGAGGGCGACCTGGGCAATATCGAGAACCGGGCCGCGTCTTCTTCTGCGCATATCTATGGAAAAACAAAAGTATCCGCCGAGTCATTTACCTGTGGCGGCGCTGCCTTTTCCCGTTACCCGGCGTTGATGAAACAGCGGGGCGACCGTTTTTTTACCGAAGGGATCAACAACACTCTTATGCATGTTTATATCGAACAGCCTTACCCGGATAGAGTGCCCGGCGTTAATGCAGGTTTTGGTAATGAGTTTAACCGCAATAACACCTGGTTTGGTTATATGGGCATGTTTACGGATTATATAAAAAGATGCAATTTCATGTTGCAGCAGGGTAGGTATGTTGCTGATGTTGCGTATTTTATTGGTGAGGATGCACCGAAGATGACCGGTGTTTGCGATCCACCTTTACCTCGCGGATATTCTTTTGATTATATAAACGCTGATGTCATTAAGCAGCGCATCAGTGTAAAAAATGGCATGCTTGTCTTGCCAAATGGGATTACTTACCGGATGCTGGTACTGCCGAAATTGCAAACCATGCGCCCCGAGCTGTTGATAAAAATTCAGGATTTGGTGAACCAGGGAGCCGTCATTTTCGGACCAGCTCCTGACAAATCACCCAGCCTTCAAAACATGAAAACGGCCGATGCTAAAATAAAAAGTATAGCCACGCAGTTATGGGGAAAGATCGATGGAAAAACAATTACGAGTAACCATTATGGAAAAGGATGGGTGATCGATGGTATGGAGTTGGTGGATGCATTACAGCTGATAAAAGCTGATCCCGATTGTAAGATCAATGGAGATGACTCCGTACTTTTTATCCACCGTAAGATCAGTGGAGATGAGGTTTATTTTCTTTCTAACCAGAAAAATAAATCCATATCTTTTGAAGCAACTTTCCGGGCATCGGGAAAAACGGCTGAACTATGGGATGCCGTTACCGGGCGCACTAAATCATTGAAAACTTTTACAGACGATGGTAGCGCAACAACCATTCCCCTGGAACTGGCCGCCTATGAAAGCGCGTTCATTATTTTTCGTTTGAAGACTGGGCCGGTTGTAAATATTGCAAAGGCAACATCTTCTCAAACGTCAGTCATCGAAATAAAAAATTCCTGGAAGGTGACATTCGATAGCAGTGCGAGAGGTCCTCACGAACCGGTTGTTTTCAATACCCTGATCGACTGGACAAAAAGTGACAATGCTCAAATTAAATACTATTCCGGAACGGCTATTTATCACAATGATTTTAATATTGAGAAAAAGGCTGGCGGGCAAATTTCACTTAAGCTTGGAACTGTAAAGGCAATGGCAAAAGTAAAGATCAATGGCGTAGAAGCGGGCGGTGTATGGACGGCGCCTTACCAATTGGATATAACGGCTTATGTTAAGCAAGGCAGTAATACAATTGATATTGAAGTCGTAAATACCTGGGTAAACAGGTTGATAGGGGATCTTGGTTTACCGGAAAAAGAGCGCAGGACATGGGTAAGTGTAAATCCATACAATAAAGATTCACCGCTGGAATCAGCTGGTTTGCTGGGACCTGTTGTAATAACTTCGTTTAAATAGTAACGATAGTCTTGCTTACCCTTTTGATGCTAAAATGTTCTTTTTGAAAATTATAAAATAATAAATCCTAAAATTTTATCAATAAAGAGAAATTAAAACATTAGTAACGGGGAAGACACAGGGCAGCGCCCTGCGCCTGTGTGCCTGAAGTGGTTTATATCAATGTTATTCTTTCTTCACTGACCTGTGATCATTAGCAAATCAGCAATTATCACGATTTACCAGGCAGGTGCTCTGCCCATAATCATTCTAAACCTGGCAACTTAGTTATTCACCAGGCTCAGGGCTCTGCCCTGTGTCTTCTTCGTTATTAAACGTTCTTTTTGAAAATTATAAAATAAGAAATTACCTAAACTTTGATCAATAAAGAGAAATTAAAACATTAGTAACTGGGAAGACACAGGGCGGAGCCCAGCGCCTGTGTGCCTGAAGTGTTTTATATCAATGTTATTCTTTCTTCACTGACCTGTGATCATTAGCAAATCAGCAATTATCACGATTTACCAGGCAGGGGCTCTGCCCATAATCATTCTAAACCTGGCAACTTAGTTATTCACCAGGCGCAGGGCTCTGCCCTGTGTCTTCTTCGTTATTAAACCCTCTTGCTAAAAACCATCTAAAATAACAATATCGAGCAAGCCTTTTTGATCTGTAAAATAATCTATTGCGCTACTGTATAGCCAATGCAATGGTTCTGATACAAAGCCAGCTGTAACGGGGTTCCAATGAAGATAATTTAATCGTTGGTTGTACATCTTAGTATTTTCTAAAAGAACAGGATAATTTTCATGCTCCCAAAATTTAAATCTGGTGTTATTGTTGGTTTTGGTTACTGCTTTCTCAAAAGTATAAAGCAATTGTTCTTTTCGACTTTCTTTTGGATTGTTGATAATCGCATCTATCAATTTCATTGCGGTAAAGCTTTTGCTATTTCTCCATATCGCACCCAAGTCTTTGCCGTTGTTACAACTGCAGATAGTATGAAAATGATTGGTCATTAAAACCCAGGCATGTATAATTAATCCCTGGTTGAATTGCCAATAGCGAATGCTATCCAGCAAAATCGTTTTATATAACTCCCTGGTAAATACATCACTCCACCCGACTACAGTTGATGTTGTAAAATACAGGCCTTTACTATCTGCAAACTTATATCTCGAACTCATTTATATAAACATAACTAAATTAAGGCGGGCGCAAACGAATGGCAGCTTATACTTAATAAGCAATTGATTATAATTAATAGCACTCAATAATGAAGAAGATACAGGGAGGAGACGATAAATGTTGGAAACCTGGGTTTGTTGAGAGTTCATAGGCGCGGGCTCTGTCCTGTGTCAGCTTCGTACTACAGTTTTAACGTTAGAGGTAGTTGCCAAAAAAAATATTGGGTAGTTTGGAAGCATTTATCAGTAACAAGGAAGACACAGGGCAGCGCCCTGCGCCTGTTGAGCCCATAATTATTCGAAAGCTGGGTTTGTTGAGAGTTCATAGGCGCAGGGCTCTGCCCTTTGTCAGCTTCGTTACTACAGTTTAACGTTAGAGGTAGTTGCCAAAAATAAATAGTGGGTAGTTTGGAAGCATTTACATTAACGGGTAAGACACAGGGCAGCGCCCAGCGCCTTGGTGACGCGCTTATCATTATCAATAACAAAAAATTGACGATCAGCTAATTCCATCACAACCCTGTTGCAATCTTTCTAAAACGGTTCAATGCCGCTTTCCTGATATTAAAATCAATAACTGGTTTGAATTTGTTGATAGGCTTTTCTATGAAATACCAGGAGAAGGAAGCTACGCCAACAGTAAGTAAAGCATAAATAACATAGCATACTGCCTCTGAACTTAAAATGCTTTGGAAGGTCAGAATGCCGTTTTTATGTATCGTGAAAAAAGAAGGAAAACGTATATCGGCATGGTAGTAAGCAATGTCGTATATCTTCCAGAAAACCACGGGTATCAATAAATGATACAGGTAAATTCCATAACTGATCCTGCCCAGGTACAGCACCCATTTTCTTTCCAAAAATCTTCCGAAATAACTTTTATAACCGATTACTGCACCTTCGATGGCTTTCATGGAAAACACGGCAAATAGTAACCGGTTAATTACAAATGAAAAATAATAGGATTTGGTAAGTATTATTATTATGCACAATGGGATACCTGCATAAAACACTATATTAAAATATTTGGTGATCAGGCGTCTTTCTTTTTCAGGGGCCGTGTATTTGTATGCCAATATGCCGCCGACCGCAAAGGCATCTACGCAGAATTGTGTAAGTATATCCTGTGGTACAACTTCTGCCGGATAATAATAAACAGCTTTTAAGATAACGCTGCCAATAATAATGAATAAGAATGTTTTTAGAAGATGTCTTCTCGGAACAAAAATGATGACGATCGGCCATATCAAATAAAACTGTTCCTCCACGGCCAGCGTCCACAGATGCGATGATACATGGGGCCATGAATGGCTGTAAAATATCGCGTAGTTTGACAGGTAAGCAAAATACATCCCGGCACTGTCTTTTATTTGATTACCGATTACAGGCATCAGCAATACCATCAATAGAAAAAAATAGTAAGCGGGAAATATCCGGATCGTTCGCCGTATGAGAAAAACGACTATGACTTTTAGGCTTGGTATATTAGCTATCCTGCTTTTCTCCCTGGCGGAAAATAATATCCTGGTTATCAGGTAACTGCTTAATACGAAGAAAAAATTGACCATACCGCCAAAAAAGTAGCTTTGTTGTATGCTGGAAACCGAGGTCAGCCAATGATAGGAAACAATAAATAATACGGCGCAAAACCGGAGTCCGTCTATTTGTGGGTTATACCGTAATATCTGTTTGGAATCGATAGGGTGCACATCGGCCATGCTGTATTAAATTTCAGGGTTTGCTGTTGGCTAAAACCGGGTAATCATTTAACAACGCAAAAACATAGAATATATTGTACCTGAGAAAGGTACAACCGGCTTTGACGGACACAAAAAAGATCATTACAATTTCTGTTCAAATTAGAAATTCGAGACATTAAAATAATTAATCAGTTTTTCTAATACCAATTACCGGTAAAAGCTCTGAAAGGGACGACAATAGTGATCGGGGTCACCGGCAACACTTTGACAGACAACAACAATTTACATTACGTCCGGCAAAAATCATTTTATTGTACTAAAAGTTTTTGTAGTAAATTTCCGCATCAAAAAATCTTAAACTTACCAATATCATTTACTATGATAAAGTTCAACGCTTGCTTGCGAAGTAAAACTTCAGCTTCGCTTTTACCGGTATTATTTGCGGCAATAATTTTTCAAGGTTGCAAACAGCCGGATGTCGATACGAAGGTGATGCTCCAAATGGTTCCTGCCAATTCCGCCAAGCTTGCACGTTCGGTTGAATCCCTGGTGAAGCCGGTTGTAGCCGATAGCAGTTTGTCAGTAAGTTTATGGGGTGTCGACTCGCTCGTAATTTCTCCCATCGCCATCGATATTGATGATAATGGTAAATTATACTACACCACCACCAACCGGCAAAAGAATTCCGAATTCGATATACGGGGCCACCAGGATTGGGAGATACCTTCTATCCAGCTTCAAACAGTTGAAGAAAAGCGTGCTTTCCTTCATAAGGTGTTATCGCCCGAAAATAGTAAAAAAAATACCTGGTTAAAAGATGTTAACGGTGATAGTTCGCATGACTGGAAAGACATGACCGTAGAGAAAGAAAATATATATCGCCTCGAAGATTTGAATGGAGATGGCGTGGCCGATCAATCGCAATTAGTGGTGGATGATTTTCATGATGAGACCACCGATGTGGCCGGCGGACTTTTAATAAACGGAGAAGATCTTTTTGTTGCTGTGGGGCCGGACCTCTGGCGCATGAAAGATAAGAATGGTGACGGGATAGAAGATGAAAAAACGTCCATCTCACATGGGTATGGCGTTCACATAGGATTCAGCGGCCATGGCATGTCTGGCGTTGAAATGGGGCCCGATGGCCGTATTTACTGGCAGATCGGCGATATCGGTTTTAGTGGCCAGGGGCAGGATGGTAAAAAATGGGAATACCCGAACAGCGGTGTGCTTGCCAGGTCTAATCCGGATGGGAGCGATTTCGAAATATTTGCTTCGGGCATTCGCAATACCCATGAATTTGTGTTTGACGAATACGCCGACCTCATCAGCGAAGACAATGATGGCGATCACGCCGGTGAAAAAGAAAGATTGGTGTACATCGTTAACGGCGCGGATATTGGCTGGAGGAGCAACTGGCAATACGGAAAATACAGGGACCCGGACAATAACACGTATAAAGTCTGGATGGATGAAAAAATGTGGATGCCAAGGTTTGAAGGCCAGGCTGCCTATATCACACCCTGTATCGATAATTTTGTCAGCGGCCCTGCCGGGATGGTTTATAATCCCGGAACGGCTTTAAGTCCTGCCTATAAAAATACTTTTTTTATAGCCGAATTTGTCGGCAACCCGGCCCAGTCGGGCGTACATAGTTTTAAATTAAAACCAAATGGCGCCAGTTTCAAGTTAGGTGAAAATAAAATGCTGTTGAGTGGCATCTTGCCCACCGGTCTTGATTTTGGACCGGACGGCGCATTGTACGTTGCAGACTGGATCGATGGATGGGGAACGAAAAATTATGGACGCATCTGGAAGCTCGACGATAAAAATGCTGCAGTACTTGCTGAGCGGCAGCAAACCAAAACCTTGCTCGCAGCGAATTTTGTAGGACTTTCTCCTGAGAAATTATCCGGCTATTTAATTAATCCTGACATGCGTGTGCGGTTAAAGGCGCAATTTGAATTGGTTAAACACGGCGACGGGGGAGCGGCAATCTTCAAACAGGCATTGGCCCAAACTGCGAACCAGTTAGCCAGGGTGCACGCTATCTGGGGCATTAGCCAGATGGCCCGGCAAGACAAGAAATACGCCGCTTTATTACTACCGGTATTGCAGGACGCCGATCCGGAAATCCGGGCGCAGGCGGCCAAATGGCTAGGCGATATCAAGTACAAAGAGGCTGGAGATAAACTGATTCAACTGTTAAAAGATACTGCCAGCCGTAGCCGTTTTTTTGCAGCAGAAGCATTGGGAAGAATAATGTATGAGCCTGCGATTCAGCCAATCATAGAAATGCTAAAGAATAACAACGATGTTGACGCCTACCTGCGCCACGCGGGCAGCCTCGCTTTATCAAGGATAGGAAAAGCCGCACCGCTTGTTGCGCTGTCAAAAGATACTTCGCGTGCGCTAAGGATCGCGGCAGTGGTTGCCCTTAGAAGAATGAGTGACCCTGGTGTTTCCGTTTTCCTGGGGGATGCGGATGAGTTTGTTGCTACGGAAGCAGCCCGCGCTATCAATGACGATCTTTCGATAAAGGATGCTTTGCCGGCTTTGGGTAATGTATTAAAAACCACCCGCTTTACAAATGAGGCCCTGGTGAGGCGCGCTATAAATGCAAATCTTAGAGTTGGCACCGACGAAGCCATGCAAAACCTGGTGGATTATTCGTTGAAGGAAGGCAACCCTGCAAAAATGCGCGCGGAAGCCGTTGAAGCATTGAGTACCTGGGCGAAACCATCTGTTGTAGACAGGGTAGACGGCAGGTACCGGGGAGTGATCGAAAGAAACGCTGCCAATGTAAAAAGTAAAGCAGGCGCTGCGCTGATCGGCTTGTTGAAAAACAAGGAAGCAGTTGTACGGATCAGTGTAGTAAAAGCAATCAGTAAACTCGACATTAAAGAAGGCGCTCCGGCATTGCTGGGCCTTTTAAAAACTGATAAGGAGGCCGTAGTAAGAGAGGAGTCTGTCAAGGCCCTTGCGGTAATTAAATATGACCAAATTGGCGAAGCAATTAAACAGGCGATCGCTGACAAAGATAAAAATGTACGCATAGCTGGTCTCGATCTCCTTGGTAAAATGGATATATCAAAACAACTGATGGTATCGTTGCTTTCTGATGTGATCGACAATAAAACTACCGAGGAAAAACAAGCGTCATTACTAACGCTTGGGAAATTGCCGGTTGAAGATACCCGTAAAGTATTTGACGGCTTGCTGAAGCGATTGTCGGATGGAAAACTTCCTGCGGATATACAACTTGAGCTTGCGGAAGCAATCGACAGTACGCGCTCTCCGGAATTAATTGCCAGCTTTAAAAAGATCAGTGCGGGCTCTTCGCCGGATGCACTGGCAGCGGCCTATGCCGGAAGCCTGTTTGGCGGTGATCCCGAGCGGGGAAGAAGGCTCTTTTTCAGAGGTGAGGCGGCTCAGTGTATCAGGTGCCATTCTTACGATGACATGGGTGGAAATGCGGGTCCGCGCTTAAACGGTGTTGCATCCAGACTCACTCGCCAAATGCTGCTGGAAGCATTGATCAACCCCAGTGCGCGGCTGGCGCCGGGCTTTGGATTCGTTACGCTCGAGCTAAAAAATGGCAAAACGGTTTCCGGTATATTAGAGGAAGAAAATAATACCAGTCTCTCTATCAAATCAGGGAACGAGCCGAAGGCGGTAATACCGAAGGACCAGGTTGCCAAAAGAACCAATGCGGCGTCCAGCATGCCGGAGATGAAAAATATATTGTCTAAAAAAGAAATCAGGGATGTGGTGAGTTTTTTGGCTACGTTAAAAGATGATAAATAAACAACCATTTCCCGGGTGGTATTTCAGGTGATGAAATTGTTGCAATATTATTACCTGCCGATAAGTTATTGGATCATATCGTAGCACGGGCTCAGTAAAATTGCCATAGGCTGCTCCGCTGTAGCAGACTCGCTTTTTTCATATCTGCAAACAGATTTTGCGCTGGCATAATATGCCGCTGATCATCGCATGTTTTTTTTATTTTTAACGGGCGCATCAGTTATCTGTATCCACACGGGTGCGTGGTCACTTGTTTTTTCCCATCCCCGAACGTGGTGGTCCACACCTGCTGCTACGAGGCGGCTGTCTAATTGCGGACTTAATAAAAAATGATCAATGCGCAAACCTGCATTTCGTCCATAAGCATTGCGGAAGTAATCCCAAAAAGTATAGATCGTTTCATCCGGGTAAAGTTTCCTGATGGCATCCGTCCAGCCTTGTGCTACCAGTTCTTTAAACGCAAGCCGCACCTCTGGCCTGAACAGCGCATCATCTACCCACCGCTCCGGTTTATACACATCCAATTCTGTTGGCATTACATTGTAATCACCGGTTATTACGACGGGTACATCAAGCGCCAATAATTTTTTGGAATGAGCAGACAAGCGTTTAAACCAGCCAAGCTTATAATCGAATTTTGGGCCGGGCGACGGATTGCCATTCGGCAGGTACAGGCAACCGATTATAATTCCATTGATCGATGCTTCAATATAGCGGCTATGCAAATCATCGGGATCACCGGGCAGTACCCGCCGGATCTCTTCAGGTTGTCCGACGCGGGATAATATTGCCACTCCGTTCCAACTTTTCTGCCCATGCCATATCGCAGTATATCCTGCCTCTTGTATTGCTTTTTCCGGAAATTTTTCCTCGGGCGCTTTAAGTTCCTGCAGGCAGGCGACGTCTGGCTTTGTTTCATCCAGCCAGCGAAGCAATACAGGCAAGCGACCATTGACGCCGTTCACATTGTAAGTGGCTATTTTCATAATATTATTTGACTGAATAATTAACTTACCTTAAATTCCAGTGGCCGCATATTTTTGTGCCCGCGAAAGGGGAGTTAATTACCCAATCCTCTGCCCGTTTTGTGTTGTAGTTCATCAATCCTCTTTGACGCATCCGCCTTACTTAAGGTTTCATCAAATTCAACCCCTGCTTCATCGGAAAGTGTTTTAAGGTAAGACTGCTGCGCACCTGTCATAGGCTCATCACCAGTGGTCCAGTCATCCGGATTTTTAATTGCATTGGACCCTGTAATAGGTTGTTTTTCGTTTATTGGCTCCTCATCCGGCAGGGCCTGTTCTGTATTTTCCATTGATTTATTTTAAAAATACATAAACAAAATTGTGCCAGATAAAAAATGAAATCAACGTTTAAACATATTTTGATTCCCTTACTCGTTAATTTAATTTATTATATCAACTTATTATCAATATTTTATTATTTTTATTGTCTCAAAGGACCCAATCTACGCCGCTGCTATTATGAAGGGTAATATAAACAAAGAACTCACCGCACGTCTTCAAGATGACAATATTGAAGCTTTCAATTCCCTGTATTGGAAATACCATTCAGCGATTTATTACAATGCGTTAAAAATAACCAGGGATACAATTGTCGCGGAAGATATAGTACAGGAAGTTTTTATCAGCCTATGGGAGAAACGCTATGAGCTTGATCCGGAGCTGGAGATAGCGGGTTGGTTATTTGTAGTGAGTTACAATAAATCGGTTACCTGGCTAAAAAGAAAATTAAAAGAATCGTTGGTCCGGACTGAATTGGAGCAGCCCGTAGAAGATGTGCCGGATCCGGGAAAAGACCTGGTCAATGCACAGGTGATCATCCTTGAAAAGGCCATCGAGCAGCTTTCGCCTCAAAGAAGAAAAGTTTTTGAATTGTGCAAGGTCCAAAGGCGGACCTATGAAGAAGCTGCTGAAGAATTACAACTATCAAAACATACCGTAAAAGAATACCTGTCAGGAGCGGTAGTGTCAATAAAAGAATATATTAAGCAACACCCTGAATACTCTTCCATGTTTTTGTGCACAGTCTCTTTTGAAACTTTTATTTCTTGATACTTCAGCAGGTAGATTCCCTGGTAACATTCGCAGGCTATTAGCCACAACCTTGCAGGTTTCGAAAACAGGTGAGGTGTGATGAATACAATCATGGATAAGTAGTGTTTGCAAGAAAACGCTGAAAACCTTTACAGACAATGGATTGTGGAGATTTTTCTTGTTGAATATTATTAATCTGAAACTAAAGAAATGGCCTAAAATAAAATATTACTGAGCTGTTTAATAAAAGGCGTTTAAGTGTGGCCACTATTTGATCTGCTACACCAGTAAGCGGGTTAGCTGCCTTTCGTTGGTTCGGTTCCGATGAAATCGGAATTGAAAAAATGCGCAGCCTGTTTTTTCAAAGAAGCAAAAACAGCAGCGTTCCGGTTATCCG
>JBDSLD010000055.1:0-4660 GCA_039916545.1 Ferruginibacter sp. | reverse complement strand
GGGCATCCTGAAATTGTAAAAAGAATAATTACCATGAGTATCGAACATGATCTTTGTGCTATCATTTGAAACCATCCAGCTGGAAGTTGACACCGGAAATGGGTTTTTCAACACGGAAGGGAAAGCAAACGACTGACTAAACTGGTTGGTAAATGCCCATTCACCGGTAATGTTTGCAGGAGGCAAACCATCATCTTTTGAACACCCGGCAATAAGACTGAAAATAAAAATAATTCCAAAATAGTTAAGAGATTTCATGAGTGCATTTTTAATATTACAATGATTCGTTGTTTCTCCTTTAGCAATGCTTATTTATACAAAATACAAGTTAATACAACTGATAAATAAGCCAATACTATTTGCTTTTAACCTTCCTGCGCTTCTTAATTTCTGGTTCATTGGCTATTTCAATCCAAACCGGCGCATGATCACTTGCCTTCTCCCATCCACGAACATGCCGGTCTACACCAGCATCAACCAGCCTGCTATCAAGTTCCGGGCTTAAAAGAAAATGATCAATCCGTAAACCTGCATCCCGTGCATAAGCATTGCGGAGGTAATGCCAAAACGTATACACCCGCTCGTGTGGGAAAAGTTTTCTTATCGCATCTGTCCATCCCTGTGCAACAAGCTTTTTAAAAGCCAGCCGCACTTCTTTCCGGAACAGCGCATTCTCTAACCAGTTTTCTGGTTTATATACATCAAGCTCAGTAGGCATTACATTAAAGTCTCCAACCAGCACAATAGGCACTTTATAGGCAAGCAGTTTCTTTGAATGGGTGATCAGTCGTTTAAACCATTTAAGTTTATAATCAAATTTTGGCCCGGGTGCCGGATTGCCATTTGGCAGGTAAAGGCAGCAAATAAGCATATCATTGACGATTGCTTCGATGTAGCGGCTCTGGGTGTCGGCAGGGTTGCCAGGTAGTACGCGCCTTACTTCTTGCAGTGTACCGGCTTTTGCGAGGATGGCTACTCCATTCCAACTTTGTTGCCCATGCCATATTGCCGAGTAGCCTGCTTCTTCAATAGCCTGCAATGGAAATTTCTGCTGGGTTGCTTTTAACTCCTGCAAACAGACCACATCCGGGGCACGCTCTTTTAGCCACCGAAGTAATACAGGTAAGCGCCCGTTGATACCATTGATATTATAAGTAGCTATTTTCACCAGGCATAAAATTAAGGAGATGATGCTTAAAAGTATTTGCCATTTAAGGTTAGGCCGCTCAAAAGAAAACATGAGTGATCCGAATATCTAAGCTATGAAACCCTCTTGAGTTTGTTTTCTTTACCAGCGATTATTTTGCGGCCTTTAATGTGAAGCACTGCGGCAATGTCGTGCACTACGGCTCATGGCTTGAAATTATAAATGGCACCATATTAGTAGTTGATGGCCTTTAAAGGTATTTTTTCATGATGGTAAAATCAGGCAAAAACTCAACGATAAAGAATCTGGATATGCTGGCGAAGCTGATGGATTCCCAGTTCAAAATTCCGGGTACAAATATACAATTTGGATTAGATCCATTGATTGGCCTATTACCTGGCGCAGGCGATTTTGTTACCTTGCTAATCTCCGGGTATATGGTAATGATTTTAGCCCGTAACGGCGCCAGCGGATTTGTGCTGGCAAGAATGACATTTAATATTTTAATAGATGCATTACTTGGATCAATACCGCTCCTTGGCGACATCTTTGACGTTGGTTTTAAAGCGAATCAACGTAATATGAAACTGATGCATGAACATTACATAGAGGGGCGCCACCGGGGTGGCGCATGGAAATTAATAATTCCAGTCTTGCTCATCCTCTTAATTATTATTGCAGGGTTGGCCTGGTTAGGTTACAAAATGTATACGTGGCTGTTTCATCATACCTGGTAAGAACGGCCGATAATAATATGCCCACTTTTATAATAATCATTGATGAGATTTACTGGCGGCAAAATTCAACGGCACATTAAATTTTAGGCTAAAATTCCGACCCATATTGTAAATGCCATAACGTCCACGGGGATCGTCAGGGTATTCCTCAAAGTATTTCAACCTGTTTAAATGCGACTGGTACGCAACATCCAATAAGTTATCGCCAATAAAAGAAAATGTAAAGATCGTGCGGCCTTTGCTGTTCGTAATATCTGCGCCGAAACCAGCATTGAATAGCTGGTAACCATGTGTTGGTGTTTCGGTATTGTATTGAAGATATGCCCTGTTTTGTGCGGCGTAATTTTCCATCTGCAATTTTACAAATGCATTACCAACGCCCTTCGATACTTTTTTAATATTTGCACGTAATTCAGAAAAGACATGCAAGGGAGGAATAAACGGAAGGTATTTGGCACTATCTGTTATGCTCTTTTGATTATTTACTCCTTTATTATTTCCGTACACAAGGGAAAGTCCGTTTTCAAAATGCAGCCAGTCTAATGGGTGCGGATGAATATCTATTGAAAATTCTCCACCATACAAATGAGCCTTGGCCGCCTGGAACTGGAAAGTATCAATAACCACCAGCCCGGTGCTGCTTGCAACCTTTTGGTTGAAAATATAATTATTGATGTTGTTATTAAAAATCTCCGCATTGATCGTTATATGAGGGCTGTTATAATTGATGCCAATATCCTCCTGCAGGTTAAACTCCGGTTTAAAATCGGGGTTACCTATTTGAAAGGCGTTTGTGCCTGGATGTATTCCGTTTGCGGATACCTCCGAAATATTAGGCGCCCTGAAACCCCTGCCGATATTTAGTTTACCGGTTAACGCATCAGAAAAACGATAAGATAATCCCAGGCTTCCACTCACTCCAGAAAAATTCTGTTTGTATGCAGAGAATGGATTATCTGCACCGGTAGTGTCGGTAATATTTACCACCTTATCAAACCCGGTCGCCGGGTCAGTTTTAGTATAGAGTGGTTTGTTATTAAAGGCTCGTGTATCGTAGCGCAAACCACCGGCGATTTCAAGCTTCTTCATAGCTTTTTTTATAAATACAAACGGCCCCGCATCAAATTGGGTATAAGAAGGAATGATAAACTCAGTTCCTTTTTCAACGGCATTATTTTGATACATTCCGTTTATGCCGGCGGTTATATCCCAGCCATTTTTTTCCGGGAGATAATATTTCACATCATATGAAACGGTGTTGAGCGAAAGATATAAACCTGCCACTGGCACGAGGGGATGATTAAACTCTTGCCGAATACTGTTTTGATAAGCAAGATTAAGCGCAAGCCTTCCCGTGCCCAGGATGAAATTGTTTGCCGTATAGATCCGGTAATGCTGCACACGCTGGTGTAGGGGTGTTATTTTATACGCGGTCAATTCCCCATCACTCACTATGCGCCGGATAGTATCTTCTTCGGAAATTTGCCTGGTAAATTTCCTGCTTGCAGAATCCCTGCTGCCATCCGGTATCTCCTGCAAATCGTTGAATATTGAAAAGCCAAAATGAGTATAACCCCACTGCCGGTTAATGCCAAACAGGCCACTTATGTCCGTTTCTTTAAAGCCTGTTCCGTACACCCTGCCATCTATTTTATTTTGATAATTGGTAGCTGTTTTATAGGATCCCCTTATCATCCAGAAGAGTGCATTTTTATTGCCTGAAATCATTGCTGAACTTGAACTTAACCCATTATTAGTTTGGTATTCGCTCGAAATATTCCCAACGATGGTACCTTCTGCCGGCGGGTTTGGCGGCAGTAAGTTAACTACACCCGCAACCGCATCCGACCCGTAAATAAGGCTCGCAGGGCCTTTCACTACTTCAACTCTTTCAACTGTATTTTGATCTACTTCAATTCCGTGTTCATCTCCCCACTGTTGTCCTTCCTGCCGTACTCCATCGTATAGTGTCAAAATCCTGTTGAAGCCCAATCCCCTGATAAAAGGTTTTGATACATTGGGTCCGGTAGTAACGGCATTGATCCCGGGAACCCGGGAAATGGCATCAATAATATTTGTGCTTAAATTTTGCTGAAGATATTGTTTGCTTACTGATACAATGGGTATCGGGTTTCTGCGGATGGAGGTGGCTTTCGAACTTCCTGTTACAACAACCTCATTTTCTTCTGTGATAGAGATGGTAAGATTAAAATTAGCTACCGTATTCTGTGAAAGAGAAATTGTTTGTACCACATTTTTATAACCCACATATCTTGCTTCAACAACATAATTGTTATTGGGTATGTTTCGTAAAGTATAATTGCCTGCGGTGTCTGAAGTGGCGCCGGTTTTAAGGTCGGAGATATAGATGGTGGCACCAGGCAAAGGCAGACCGGATTTCGCGTCTGTTATTTTTCCTGACAAATTAACCCGGATGGGAAGTCTTTTTGTTGCTGATGATTGCGCCTGGAGGTAATAATTACCCGCCAGCATGATGATGATATAGGTTAGAAATTTTGTATTCATTCTGCTGTTTTAAATTTTGGAAAGCTATTTCACAAAAAACCCTTGCTTGATTTAGCTTTATCGCGTTTGTAAATAGAACTATAATGGAACCTGAAATAATACAGGTAATGGTGGAGCGATAATTTAGTAATGGACGCAACGATGCAGTATAAAATCGTGCAGTGCTATAGAAATGACTTGTTGCTAAGAGAATACAGGTGGGCCCCGGAGGCTTGAATAAAGGCTTGGCGTATAAAAAGTAGATACTTCC
>JBDSLD010000054.1:0-12916 GCA_039916545.1 Ferruginibacter sp. | reverse complement strand
CCATAAAAGTGCGATCCGTGCAACCCCGCTGTCCAAAAGTACTTTGCCTTCTCAGATAGAAATGGTCATTTGATCAACGGAATCGAACCTCTTCTCTGCAGCAGGGTTGCACGGCTGAATGTTTTGTAACCTATATAGCGAGCTGTGAAACCCCGCTGGGACGCACTTGTGATGACTAGCAATTCTATGACGAGGATCTTACCTGGTGATTTCAATTCAGTGAAATTTTACCGCACAAGCGTGTTCCGCTGGGACGTACTTGTGATGACTAGCAATTCTATGACGAGGATCTTACCTGGTGATTTCCATTCAGTGAAATTTTACCGCACAAGTAGGTCCCAGCGGGGTTTTCACGGCTGGCGATAAAATCCATAAAAGTGTGATCCGTGCAACCCCGCTGTCCAAAAGTACTTTGCCTTCTCAGATAGAAATGGTCATTTGATCAACGGAATCGAACCTCTTCTCTGCAGCGGGGTTGCACGGCTGAATGTTTTGTAACCTATATAGCGAGCTGTGAAACCCCGTTATACCAGCAATGGTTGTAATGCTACTGGAAAGTCTTTACGCGCTGGGCACGCAGTATTATTAATCAACAATTCACAAGCCTGGCTCCAAACGCATTTGCTTCAGGTCTCATCGGGACGGTATGTCGGTAGTAAAATATACCATCTCCACCAAGTCCTGGAGTTACGTAATAGTTTCCCCTGGATTTATACTTTTTTAACAAATACTCCTCAAGCCCTTTTTGCTTGCAGTAATATAATACGTATTTTAGTTGGGTTATAATTAACGTGAAATTTTAGTATGAAAGCACAGCTCCATAAACTACCCTTTATCATTGATAGTTCGTTTTTATACGATAAACTCAAATGCAGTTATTTTGATAAACCCTGGCATTTTCATGAAGAGTACGAACTGGTGCTGATCGATAAAAGCAGCGGCACCAAATTTATCGGCGACAAGGTAAGCCTGTTTGAAGACGGTGAACTTATCCTCATCGGATCAAATATCCCACACCTTTTCAGGAACCATGAAGAATATTATAAAAAAACCGGCCAGCTGGAAGCGAATTCAATTTTTATACATTTCACGGAAGATTTTTTGGGCCCCGGATTTTTTAACCTGCCTGAAATGAAACAGGTAAGAAAACTACTGGATAATTCTTCCTGCGCCCTCCAGATCCATGGCCGGATGAGGAAATATATCATAGCGAAATTGCACGAGATGTCAGATCAAAACCCTGCCCAGCGGTTAGTAGCACTATTGGATATTTTGGTCAGGCTTTCAGACAGCAAAGAATTAAAGCCGCTCTTGTCAAACAGTTTTGTTGCCAATATCAAGATCCACAATACCTCCAATAATAATAAGGATACAGATAAGATCCATAAGGTTTTTGAATTCATCATAAAGAATTACAAGCACGAAATGTACATGCAGGAAATTGCTTCTATGCTTAACATGAGTTGTGTGTCATTCTCCAGGTATTTTAAACACCATACCCGTAAAAATTTTTCTGAATATGTGACAGAGATCAGGATCAGTCATGCCTGTAGCCTGCTGATGCAGGATAGCCAGAGCATTTCACAGATCAGCTATTCCAGTGGCTTTGAGAATTTGTCGAATTTTTACAGGCACTTCAGAAGGATTACCGGGGTTATCCCAAAAGAATACCGGAAGCGTTTCCAACGCCTACAGGAAACATTCCAGGAGACCGGGAAACCTGCCTGAAAGTTTATAATTCAGGTGTTGTGTACAGCATCTTACCCTTGACTTTTATTTCCACATCCATCAAATATTTTTTAATGGCTGTTGTATCGACTGTAATACCCAGGCCAGGGTTTTCCGGCACATGAATATATCCATTTGCATCGGGCAATATTTTTTCTTTCCCGATCTCCTGTGCGAGCGATTTTAATTCTACCGGGTATTCACTGATAAAATCTTTTTCCAATCCCGCGTAAGCCTGCAGGGATGCACTTAACGCGAGGTGCGACGTAAAGGTATGATTCACATAAGAAATGTCTTTTACTGCTGAGTAATCAGCCACTCTTTTCGCAACCGATATTCCACCGATCCTGCCGGCATCGATCTGGACAAATGAAATCCCTGCATGACTGATCATAGCCTGCGCCTGTACAAAATTATTACAGCCTTCGCCTCCTGCTAATGGCACAGCCGGTTCCAGTTCGGAAAGTGTTTTATAAGGATCCAGCGCAGCATTGAAAAAAGGCTCTTCCAGCCAGTAAGCTTTTACCTGGTGAAGTACTTTCAGTCTTTTTGCCGCAGCGGCCACTTCTTCGCCCCAAACCGTGCCCGCGTCAATCATCAGGTAGGCATCTTTGCCCATCCCTTCCCTGGCTGCGATAAGGTGGTCTGTATCTTTTTCAAGGCCTTCTTTTCCAAATGGCCCCCACCCAAATTTTACCGCTTTATAACCGGCTTCATTCGTTTTTTTTGCTTTGAATAAAGTTTCTTCCGGCGTATTTCCAAACAGTTGCGAGGCGTAAGGTAGTTTCGGAAAAGCTTTTTTATATCCCAATAATTTATAAACCGGTTCTTCCATCTTTTTACCGAGCAGGTCCCATAAAGCAATGTCAATTCCGGAAAGCGTATGATCGGCCTGTAAAAGATCCAGTGAATTTTCATGGATGGAAGCAGATATGCGGTATATATCTTCGATGCCATCGATTTGCTTCCCTTCCAAAGAATATTTCAATGGCTTGCAGGCGCTGTGCGACATCGGACAAACATAACTCGCAATACTGGTAAGCGGCGAAGCTTCACATTCTCCCCATCCTTCATAACCACCTGCCCTTATCCTTACCAATAACGCATCCTGGCTGCCGTCGCCAATATCAAGTACTTCCGGCATGGACAGGTAAAAAAAATCTACAGATTCTATCTTCATATTTTTTGCTTAAAATGTAATCGTTAACCCGCCATCAACAGTGATCACCTGTCCGGTGATATAGGATGCATCTTTGCCAGCGAGAAACAGTGCCACTCCGGCAATTTCTTCCGGCTGAGCGGCCCGTCGCAATGGTAAATGGTGCGAATCGATGTAGTTTGTCTTGAACCACTCACCCAACAATTCGTTTTCACCTTCCACTACAGACATGGGTGTATCTACAAAACCTGGTGCAATGGCATTAACCAAAATGTTGCGACCGGCGAGTTCTACCGCCATCGATCTGCAAAATTGATTGATAGCAGCTTTGGCCATAGAATAACTGCTGGCTGCCTGTTCCGCCCGGAAAGCGTGGATGGAAGAAACATGGATCATCCGGCCGCCGGAGGACATAAATTTGGCCGCCAGTTTGGAGATCAGCAGGCAGCCGTTGAGCATGGTATCAAATATAGCCCGCCATTCTGCAAGCTCCATTTGCATTGGATCGGTTCTCCCGGAAATTCCAGCACAATTTACAAGGGCATCAAGTCTGCCCCACTTATCATTGATGAGTTTATCACCGCGGTCAATTGTATCCTGATCAGCATAACTTCCGTTGAGCAGCAAATGGTCACCGGCTGCAAGAGTGGCAAGCAGGCTTTCCAATTTATCTGCCTGGATATCGTTGGCACATACATCGTACCCTTCCTGCGCAAACCTGGTAGCGGTGGCTTTGCCAATACCGGATGCCGCGCCGGTGATCAGAACTTTTGGTTTATTCATGCGCTAATATAATTGCTTTTCGCCGGCAAAGATCTGCACGGCCGTGGTTAAACTTTCTCCCGGTTCTAATACAGCACATTGGTTTGCTGCAATCGCCGCATTTACATTCATAGGCATGTTAGTGCAAGGTTCCAGTATGGCAGTATAATGGCCGAGAAAACCTCCATACGATGCAAAATACCATTGGTAGGGAAATACTTTTTTATCATACCGGTAAGAAAACAGGTGTTCTTTTTTCCCGCTTACCATTTGCATTTCAGCGGAAGGAATATTGTACAAATAAAAAAAATCCATTGTGTTATTGTTCGGGGGAACGTTAGAAGCGTCCGCATTTTCTATCAATGGCCAGTTGAATTCGCCGGTAGTTTTAAATCTCGAGTAGTCCGGGTCAATTACTTGTCCGTTATTGGCAGATGTTACTAACTGGTCGCCGCTGGTTATATTGAGGGCGGCATGCAGCTTCCATAAAAAATGGCGGCGCTCACTGGAGTCATTTCTTAATGTATAATCGCAATTAATGACTGGCAATTTTTCGTCCAGGCTGACCGTTTTGCTGTAATGAATGCCACTTAATGCCAGCGTGCCATGGACTTTTATACTTTGTTCAAGTTGTTCAGCCTGCAGGATGGTACACCATAATTCTCCGTGGTCCGGGTAATCGATCGCATCAATATTTTCAGGAACATCATTTGGGATCAGTTCATCGATCCCTCCAAAAAAATTTGAATCATAATCTGATCCGGGCGGATTGATCTTTAATGCCAGTTGCTGATTGGTCCAGAGAAATTCTTTGGCGAGCTTGTTATTGTAAACGCTGATGATCTTTCCACCCAATGTAGGCGACAGGGAAATTTTGAGGTGTTTATTTTCTATCGTAAAAATTTCAACGCCATTTAGTCTTTGCTGCGAAATCATCATAAGTAAATCAGTTGCGTAATTAACAATCCCGGCTTATCCGGAAAAATAAAATTATGTTTATTCCCGTGCATAAAACTATCCTTATTGATCTAATTAATATACTTTTTTAACAAGGTTTTAATGAAAGATTTATTGTATGCATTTCCTCTAAAGAAAGCGCGTAACATATGTCTGCAAAGCCAGGGTATTCATAAAAAAAATGGCAAACAGAATTTCCTGTTTGCCATTTTTACAAGGAGTGATTAATACTAATTAGCTGCTTTATCTTTTAGCTGGGCTTCAGTGACATAATGCCTGTGGCCTTGTTTATCTACCCAATAATATTTTGATTTATTATTGATGTAAATCTTTTGACCATCCGGACCTACCTTTCCATCATATACCTTGTCCACTACCGCGGATGATCCTTTTGAAGCAAGTTCTGCACTTTTATTTCCTACTTTTTTAGCGCCTTTTTTAACAGCACGGCCAGTTTTTTTAGCCGCCGACTTTAGGTCTTGTCCAACGGTTGTTGTATCCTTATCCTGTGCATGTAAATTGACAGCAGAAAAAAGCCCGATCGAAGCAGCTACCAGATAAACCCATAATCTCTTTTTCATAATATAAATTTTTATTGTTTTAATTACAAAAGCAAATTACATGCCTTTTCATAACAGCAGCCTTCTCATACTTACTTAACCGGATTTTGAGTTCAATATAGATTGTTAAAATCACGGGCAGGGAGCAAAAACCGGCAGAGTGGCAGTTGTTGGGATATTATTCCACAAATTCTAATTTACCGGCTGGCCCGATTGCAATATAATTTCGCCCTTTTATAATTATTTCAGCATTTCTCAACCTGTAGAAGTTGATGCTTGTGTCTTCGCTCATTTCTAACTTATCTCCCTTCCATTTTATCGGAAATTTTTGGGGCCTGCCCACCGACCAATCGCCCACATTTTCATAACCTGTGCTGTCTTAAGGAGTTTTTTACCAGGTCATACAATTCTGTTTTGGAGGAGTGGGCTGACAAGTCACCAACCACGCGGGCGAACGCGATAAATACCATTATTTTTTTTATGGTTTTAAAGTTAATTGATTTTGTTGATCCTCAACCCATCGGAAATTATGACTTTTCCACCATTTGTTTTAAGGTCAATGCGTTTTCATACGCGCTTCCAATTGTGTTGTTAAAATATGCATACACATCTTTGCCGCTGTTCAGCCATGTTTTTATATTGTTGCTATATTCCTGCAAAACATTATCAGGATAGCTGCCCTTGTAATCCCCTGCCTGCCCGTGGAATCTTATATAAACAAAGGCGGCTGTTTTATTCAGCTCTATATTTTTTGATGTAGGTATATCATGCAATACGAGTGATGCATGGTATTCATCCAGCAATTCGTACGTTTCGCTAACGTACCAGCTTGCACTGCGAAACTCAATCGCTTTTCGCCATTCCTTGCCGTGATCCTGTTCGCTGATCCTCATCATTATTTCCTCTATTTCATTGTAATAATCCAACGTGATCTTTCCGGGAAATTGAATTAGCAGGCAGCCTTTTTTATTGCCAATGCCGGCGGCTGCTTTTAACAACCTGTCAATGTTATTGAGGTCAGTTTTTAAGTCTTTAACATGTGTAATGTCACGCGAAAGCTTTATGGTAAATTGAAAATTTTCCGGCACATCAAGCGACCATTTTTCAAAGGTAGATTTCATGGGCACCTTGTAGAAACTGCTGTTTACTTCCAGGGAGTTAAATATGGAACTGTAATAGTTGAGCCGGCTCTTAGACTGGAACTCGGGTGGGAAAGTTGTTTTGTTGCCTGGCACAACTATATTGCTTGTGCCGATCCTGAGAATTCCACTCATACCAGTTTATCAGGCGTGATAGGTAATTCACGAATACGTTTACCAGTGGCGTTGAAAACCGCGTTGGCAATGGCCGCGGCAACACCTACGATCCCTACTTCCCCGATCCCTTTAACGCCTAATTTATTAGGGACCTTATCGTCTTCATTGATAAAGATCGTCTCGATCGTGCCTATATCAAGGTTTGAAGGGACATGGTAATCCGCGAATGAACGGGTGATAAAATTTCCATAGCGGGTATCAATCACTGACTCTTCCATAAGAGCCATACCGATACCCCAGACGTTTCCGCCGATGATCTGCGACCGTGCTGTCTTCGGGTTCAATATTTTTCCGGCGCCTGTTACAGCCAACATACGATGCACTTTTATCATGCCGGTGGATTTGTTTACCCGAACCTCAGAAAAATTGGCGTTAAAGCTATGCACCGAATATTTATCCGCTTCTGTTGGTGCTTTTGCATCAACCCTTGTTTCAAACTCCGTTATATTTTCGGAGATCATCATTTCACCTGCTGTTGGCTGGCGAAAAAATTGCTTGCCGGATTTGGCAATCAGCTCTTCTGTAATTTTCACGCACCCATCATTCACCGCATTAGAAAAACTTGCTGCCCCAACAGATCCAACCGAACCTGCCGCTGGTGGTAAATGAGAATCACCGATCGTAATGGCAACCTGCTCCATCGGTAAACCCAGCGCATCAGCGGCTGTTTGTGCCAAGATGGTAAACGTTCCTGTGCCCAAATCTGAAGCAGCTATTTCAATAACAGCCTGTACTTTTTTTCCTGTGCGTGTTAGTTTAACAATGGCCGAACTATCTCTTTGCCTCGCGGGGTAAGTACCTGCAGACACGCCATAACCTATCAGCCAATCGCCTTCGCTGTTCTCTCCTGGTGTCATTTTCCGCTTCTCCCAACCAAAAGCTTTCGCGCCTTCCTGCAGGCACTGAACGGTGGTGCGGGAAGACCAGGGTTTGCCATTGGAAGGATCTTTGGCAGGCTCATTTTTGAGTCGGAATTCGATAGGGTCCATGTTAAGTTTATGAGCCAGTTCATCCATGGCGGATTCAATCGCAAAACTGCCAGTTGATTTTCCCGGGCCACGCTGGTAGGTTGGCAAAATAATATTCATGGGAACCACCCGGTAAGCAATCAGGGAATTCGGTGTATCGTACATTATTTTTGAACAGTCGCCACAAGGTTCTACAAACTCGTTGTCACTCGCGGAATGGGTAAAAGTTTCATGCGCCAGCGCGGTAAGCTTTCCATCCTTTGTAGCAGCAAGTCGTATCCGCTGCCGGTTTCGTTGACGTAGCCCGACAGAGTTAAACATTTGCTGCCGCGCCAATGCAAGTTTAACGGGACGGTTTACCATTTTAGCCGCCACGGCAGACAATACCAGGTTGGCCCACTGGCCGCCTTTTGAACCGAATCCTCCACCGATGTAAGGCGTAATAATCCGCACGTTTTCCGCAGGGATATTTAGAGTAGCTGCTGCTGAATTTTGAGCGCCATTTACAATTTGAGATCCATTGTACAGCGTAACTTTATCGCCTTCCCATACAGCGATCGTAGCATGCGGCTCCATTGGCTGGTGATGTTCGATCGGTGTTTCATAAACTGCATCAATTGTATATTCGCTATTGGCCATCGCTATTGCCACATCACCCCGGATCATATCGGCTTTATCTTTCTCCTTTGGCATTTCAGCTTTTGCCACCACCTTATCAAAATCAATACTGCCCTCACTTTTTTTATATTGAACATTCACAAGCCGGGAAGCATAACGTGCCTGTTCAAAAGTTTCCGCGACTACCATCCCGATATGCTGCCCATAAAATTCAATTTTAGGACTCTGCAATAATGCGCCTCCGCGGATACCACCTTTTACATTTAGTTTAGGTGCATTTTTATGTGTGATGACAGCCAATACGCCCGGCAACTTTTCTGCTTCACTGGTATCAATGCTGTTGATTTCGCCAGCCGCGATCGTACTTTTGAATAGTACTGCCCAGGCGATATTTTTTATCTTGTAGTCGGTGGCATAATTGGCAGAGCCGGTTATTTTTGCCAACCCGTCTATCCGATCCATTCCCTGGCCCGTATTTTTAATTGGTTCGTTCATACGTTGTATTTTTCAATGCAATTGATATTCGTACTATTTGTTTTTTCGATGTTATGTTATGATATCATGTCTTCGAATTAATTGCTGTTATTATGGCATAAATAAAGCAAACGTAACCCGATAATGAATTATGCCTTTCCATCATTCATCGCCTGTACCAGCGCTCTTGTAATGGCACGAATACCTAATTCAATTTTAAACCCGTTTTGCCCGAGTGGCTTCGCCTGTTTCATTTCCATTTCCGCAGCCTGCCTGAAGTTTGCTTCCGTGGCTGTTTTCCCAACGAGAAATTTTTCTGCTTCCAGCGCGCGCCATGGCTTATGGGCCACGCCTCCCAAAGCGATCCTTGCCTGCCTGATATTGTTGCCATCTACTTCTACCAGTGCTGCCACAGAGATCAACGCAAATGCATAACTGGCCCGGTCACGTACTTTTAAGTAATATGATTTGGTGAAATTATTTTTAGGGATCTCAATGGAACTGATGAGCTCGCCGTGTTCCAGGTTATTATCTTTTTGCGGTTTATCGCCCGGCAGGCGATGATAGCCTGTAAAGGGAATACTGCGCCTTTGCCCATCTGCGCCCTGTACCTGCACGGTTGCCTCTAAAGCGGCCAGTGCTACGCACATATCAGAAGGATGGACGGCGACGCATTGTTCCGACCAGCCAAAAATTGCATGCATGCGATTCACCCCTTCTAAAGCGCCGCAGCCCGTGCCCGGCTCGCGTTTATTGCAGGGCATGCTCACTTCATAAAAGTAGGGACAGCGGGTCCGTTGATTTAAGTTACCGCCATTGGTGGCCATGTTCCGGATCTGTGCCGAAGCGCCGGATAAAATAGCCTGGCTTAAAACCGGGAAATGTTTTCGTATTAACGGGTGGTTGGCAGTATCCGTATTTTTCCCCAATCCGCCAATCGATATACCGCCTTTATTGGGGCCGGTCAGTACCGGGTTTATTTTTGCCAGGTTCAAATGTATAATGTCCACCAATTCGTCGGGGCGCTCCACATCTTCTTTCATCAGGTCTAAAATATTGGTGCCACCTGCCAAAAACTGTCCCCGTTGATTGGCAGTTATCATGTTAACTGCTGCGGCTATATCGGTTGTTTTGGAATATTTGAACGGTCTCATGCTTGCTGGATATTTAAAATTTCCTTGCTAAATTGATTGATTATTTTGTTCGATAAAGGACCATGCCTGTGCTGATTCTTTACCTTGGTGTACTTCTTCAATGGCGGCTATAATATTGGGGTAAGCACCGCAGCGACAAATATTTCCCGACATCCGCTCCCTGATCTCATCTGCTGATAGTTGCACTGGTCCCGTATTTTTTGTGAGATCAGGCGTAACATAACTGGCTTCTCCATCCTTTGCTTCTTTCATCAGGGCCACAGCCGAGCAAATCTGCCCGGGTGTGCAATACCCGCATTGGAAGCCATCATGTTTCAGAAATGCTGCCTGCACCGGGTGCAGTTTGCCGTTTTTAGCAAGGCCTTCAATAGTTGTAACTGACCTTCCTTCGCAGGATGCAGCCAGTGTAAGGCACGATAAGATACGCTCTCCATCCGCAATAACTGTACAGGCACCACATTGTCCATGGTCACAACCTTTTTTAGCGCCGGTCAGGGCTAGTTTTTCGCGCAATGCATCCAATAATGTTGTTCTTGAATCGAGTTGTAAAGTCCTGGTGGCGCCATTTACTTTAAATATCACCTTCACGCTATTTTCTACGCCCGGCACTTTGTCTCCGGGGACGTGAGGAATGGATTGCGCAATCAATGAGTCTTCATCGATCAGTTGTAGCGCTAATACCCCACTGCTGCCAGCAAGGACCTGTTTCAAAAAACTGCGGCGCTGAACACCAAACTGCGGCATCGGCTCCCGGTCATCATTTAGTAAGTCTTCCAATAATTTTTTCTCATCGCCGGTTAGTTCAGGATCAACTATTTCTTCCATCATAAAGAATATCTTTCTGTTTATTAATTTATTTTTGCTGCACTGTAAAGACTCGCCTGATCTGTACGATAATTGTTAATAGTTGAGCCTGTGCCGGGAAACTGTAAGCCAATATAATAATCTGTAGAAAAACCTTGCCAGATTTCGATTTGTCATTTCGTGAATTTTTTGCGGCCCGGGGTGAAAAACTGTTTTATTGTATCGCGATCAATACCCCTTCAAAAAGCTACAATGATTATACCTCCGGCAATGAGTTTCACTTCCAATATTCTGATGGCAATTATCCTTCCTGCTTATACCTCGCCATTATGCATGACCAAGAATATTTTACCCAACCAGTACTGATATTAATTGCTATCCCTCATTTAAAATCCTTCCTTACATTTTAAAAAATTACCATGTGGGCAGCGCAGGCGCACATATTTTATTATCGATTAAATGCATGTTTTTTTGTTGATGATAACGAACCGTCAATCTGGTTATCATAAAATCTCGTTAATGGGAAAAATATATATTATGAACACACTTAAAAAAAACTTTAAGCAGGCTGCTACATGCATAGCCTTAGCCTGCTTTGCACTCACTGCGTGCAACAAGAATGAAGGTGAAAACATGGAAACACCCGGAGTGCCCGGGCCCGACCTGGTTTTCTATGGCTTAGCGGAAGACAATAAGATTGTCCGTTACAATGCCAAAAATGCGGCTATTCCGGAAAAGACCATTGACCTCACGAATGTGCCTGTCGGGGAAAAGATGCTTAGTATTGACTTCAGACCGGCTACCGGCCAATTGTATGCCCTGGGTGCAAGCAGCAGGTTGTATTTTATTAATTTAACAAGCGGCAATGTAACCGCACTGGGAACCGCGTCGTTTACACCGGCACTGACAGGAACTATTGCAAACCTTGATTTTAATCCAACGGTAGACAGGGTACGTGTTGTAACCAATGCCGGCCAAAACCTGCGCCTGAACCCGGAAACAGGAACTGTAGCTTTTACAGATGGTAATATCAATGGCGGTACAAGTCCATCTATAACTTCTATAGCATACACCAATAGTATTGCAGGTGCAACAACAACTGAGTTGTTTGACATAGAAGTGAGCAGCAAAAAATTGTATAAGCAGATGCCGCCAAATGATGGTACCCTCGTAGAAGTTGGGACGATCAATGTTGATTTCACCGGTAAAGGTGGTTTTGATATCAGTCCCGATAACAGTGCTGCACTCGCAACATTTACTGTAAAGGGAGTCAATAAATTATATCTCCTCAATACCACAACTGCCAACGCTACTTATTTAAGCAAACTCTCTGAGAAAATCATTGACATCGCCATTCCCACTAACCCTGTTGCTTATGCAGTATGCGATGACAGCCGTTTCCAGATCTTCGATCCCACCAAATCCAACAGTTCAATCAATAAAGCAATTACAGGTGTAGGCGTGGGCGAAAGCATCGTCGGATTAGATTTCCGCCCTGCCAACGGGCAATTATATGGTGTTGCTTTAACAGCCCTGGGCACTGCCAGATTATATACTTTTAACCTGAGTAGTGGGGCTGCAGCTCCCGTTGGCACAGGTTTTTCAGTTAATGTTGCTACCACTGCGGTGGGATTTGATTTTAATCCAACAGTTGACAGGATACGCATGGTAACCAATATTGGCCAGAACCTTCGTTTGAATCCTATTGACGGAACGATTGCTGCTACTGATGGCAACCTGAATCCAGGTTCCCCGGCTATCAGCGGTGCAGCTTATACCAACAATTTTGCCGGGTCAACTACTACCTCACTATTCGTGTTGGATATGGGTAAACTATATAAGCAGGATCCACCCAATAATGGTACTTTAATCGAAATCGGAAGCCTGGGAGTTACCGCCAGCGCGCAAAACGGTTTTGATATCGGCGGCACCAGCAATATGGGATATGCTTTATTTACCGTAGGGTCTTCTACAAAAGTATATACCATTAATACAACTACGGGTGCGGCTACCGCAACAGTCGACTTCCCGATCGGAGTAAAGGCCATGGCTGTAGGTTTGGGATTTTAATACTATATCACCATTATATTTCCACTTAACCAATTTTTTAGCTGAACCAGCTGAATAATAAATAATGGCCTCAAACTTATTGTTTGAGGCCATTATTTTTATAAAGAGCATATAAGATTGAAATATGCGTTGTCGTTTCAGGCAGTGTAATATTTAGAGTCTGCAAGAACACGCTGTTATTGATAACTGGTAAGGGATTTAGAATATTTTCTAATCCGGATCTTCACTTCACCAACTACCTGTCAACTCTCTACTTTTGCCTCCACAGCCGGTCCGCCAGCTGGCGGATAACCGGAACGCTGCTGTTTTTGCTTCTTTGAAAAAACAGGCTGCGCATTTTTTCAAT
>JBDSLD010000053.1:0-14469 GCA_039916545.1 Ferruginibacter sp. | reverse complement strand
CCTGCGCCTGTTAAATTAGTGCAGACATCCAGGTTTCAAACACTTAACAAGAATACACAGGGCTGTGGTCCTGCGCCTGTTAAATTAGTGCAGACATCCAGGTTTCAAACACTTAACAAGAATACACAGGGCTGTGGTAAATCATACTAAGTAATCCTGCCTTAGTAACAAAGAAGACACAGGGCTGGAGCCCTGCGCCTGTTAAATTAGTGCAGACATCCAGGTTTCGAGCACTTAACAAGAATATACAGGGCTCTGGTCCTGTGCCTGTTAAATTTAATGTGGAAGTCAGGGTTTCGAATACTTCTGCCGCTAAACCGCCTGCCTTAATTACAATTTATCCTTCGTCCACTCATTGTTTTTTCTATCCACGTCCGGCAATACTTTTTCCGGGTCAAGAATTACTTTGTCAATTTTATTGGCAGAGGGATATTTAAAAGTCCAGGTACCGCCCCGCTGCCATATTTCTACGGGCAATTGTATGGTAGCTGCTGTGCCATTGCTTTGAATTACTTTTACAATGGCGGGTAAAATCATCCGGCCTTTATTGCTGATAGTGATCAACGCGCCTTTTGATGGATCGTTGTCAACATAAGATACCGCTGTTATTGCCTGGTCCAGTTTCCAGATAGTGAAAAACCATTCTTTCCAAAACCAGTTTAAGTCTTCCCCGGCTGCATTGTTGATGCAATGAAAAAAATCGTAAGGTGTCGGATGTTTAAATGCCCAGGCTTCGGTATATTTTCTAAAGGCATAATCAAAGCGCTCTTTGCCAACTACTACGGTACGGAGTAAGTTAAGTCCGTAAGCTGTTTTGCCATAAAACTGGTAATGTTCTGCGGCATCCATCGCATCTGAAACGGCCATGAGCGGATCTTTGTATTGCATGAACTGGTTATAGTCGCGCGACCCAAAATAGTCTTTATCAAAAAATGCAGGGTCATCTACATACTCGCCTTTATTAAAAAGATCGGTCGCTATATAGTTCACATAAGTATTAAGGCCCTCATCCTGCCACATATATTTTCTTTCATTGTTACCAACGATCATCGGGTACCAGTTATGCCCGATTTCGTGTGAGACCAAAAACCATAAACGCGCTTTTACTTCCTTGTAATTGTTAAAGATCATACCGGGATATTCCATTCCCCCGGTTATGCCAGCATTGCTCACCGCATTGTTCCAGGGATATTCAAACAGGTTTTTCGAGTATATCTCTATACTTGCTTTGAGGTATTCTGTTGATCTTGTCCACGCCGTATCTCCCATGCTTTCCAACGGGTAGGAAGACATGGCGAGCGCTTTGCGGCCGGATGGCAAATTGATCCTGGCGGCATCCCAGATCATTCCTTTCCCGGCTGCCCATCCGATATCCCGGGTGTTTTTCATGGTAAAATGCCAGGTAAGATTTCCTTTGGTAGCAGGCCGCGTGGAAGGTTTCCCTGCTTCATCTGCACCAATAATGGTAACGGTTTTATCACTCTTTGCTGCCGCTGCCAGTCTTTTAATTTGTTCTGCAGTCAATACTGTTGCTGGATTTTGCAGATCACCTGATCCATAAACGATCATCGCTGCCGGTGCCGTGATGTAATAATCATAGTCGCCATAATCGCAATAAAATTCTCCCAGGCCCATGTAAGGCAGGGTGTTCCAGCCTTCCACCTCATCATACACGCACATGCGGGGATACCATTGGCCTACCTGGTAAACAACGCCGGTTTTAGTGTATTGTCTTCCAAAGCGGCCGGCTCCGTCAAGCGGTATCGTAAAGCTGAAATTGATCGTTACAGATATCTTATCGCCCTTAGGCAGCATCGGCTTATTTAAACGAAGCTGCATCCTTGTATCAGTAACGATTGGTTGCGCAGTGTAAGATCTGCCAGCCTGCGTAATTGTTACACTCCTGATCTTGTAGCCGCCATTAATTTTTCCCAGTACATTAAAATAGTTGCCCGGATAGAGCGTAGCAGCGACGGACCTTGAGGAAGGATCAAAGATATTCTGATCCAGCTGAAGCCAAAGATACTCCAGCTGATCAGGACTGTTATTGGTATAAGCAATGGTTACATCACCCGTGATAGAAGTATCGATTTCACTTAAAGTGGTATGAATAAGATAGCTGGCGCTATTCTGCCAGTAAGAAGGACCAGGTGTGCCCTTAGCCGAGCGAAAAGCATTGCCTGCCGGCGGATGAAACTCCCCTACAAAAAGATCATGCGGATCAAATGATGCAGTATCATTACCGCCATATTGAGCAAATAGCAAATGAAGACTGAGTATTTGAAACGAGAGTAGTAATATTTTTTTCATGCTGTTAGTTTGGAATTGATGTGATCTAAAATAATCAAATACGGGGAAATAAATTATTTATGATGGGTTTATTAACTTTGATCGATGTAAGAATGAGGCTGGAACAGATTTATTGCTTTTATCGATTATGGATGGGAAAGGTTGATAACTTAGTAATGCCGGTAACATTAAATCCCGGCTTCATTACCGGCGTATATATTTCCCACCCCGATTTGCCCGTTTTCTAATTCATATTTCGCCAATATCCGCTTATAGCCATCTCCTTCAAACTCGTCTAATAATTGCCAGTTGGCGACCAATTCATCCGATAAAAGAATATAAGCTTTTATTTCTTTTTGCTCCTCCTGGCTCGTATGTTTAAATGCATAATAGCCTAAATCGGCACCCCAACCTTTCTTCTCCAAAATACCCATTATTTTCCCGGGCTGCCAGGTTCCTTTGATGTGTTCAACGACTGAATGATTGGATGCATTTGGCGCAAGTGACCCATAGACAATGAGTGATTTTTCCGGGTGATAGTTATTGATAAAAGTTTTTTCAATTTCCGTTAAATTAGTGTCATCAAACTCATTTGAACCTATACCGGGTGTATTCTTTTTGCTGTTTAATGCTGCAATTATTTTATCTATTTGCATAAAATGCCGGGTTAAATTTGAAGCCATTTTTTGATTTATATATTCATGCTGGAAGAACTGTACACTAAACAATTCCTTCACCCTATACTTAGATATATTGCTCGTGCAAGCCCCATGCCTCACCATTCGTGATTACTGACAAACGCTTTGTATAGAGCAATATTCAAAATTACATTCACTATCTTTTAATGGAATATCCAAGGGTAACTGACCAGGAACATTTGCCGTTGACATGCAGCCAGGTGATTAAAAAGGTAATCATATTTATAGTTGACCCCCGTAGCCAAATCGGAATGTTTTAACAAATCCTACCTTTTTAATTACACCTTTTCTACCACCGCCTTCATTTTTGCCAGGGCCGTTTTTGCAACTTCCAAAGCATCTTGCTTGTAATAATTTTTGTTGAACACTTCTACTGAAATGATCAAAGGCCTTACTGGATTTTGTAAAATTTCCAATACCCTTTTCACGGGGGCAATGCCATCGCCAGGGTAGATCCGGTCAGCGTCGGTGATAACTGCAGCGGTTAGGTTTTTCGGGTAGTCATTCATGTGAAGGATCTCTACTGCAGCGCTATTAATCAGCGGAAGTGTCTCGATGCTATTTCCACCTTTGTAAATATGAAAGATATCCAGCAAAACCCGGGCGGCAGGATGCCCGCTTTCCAATGCCACAAACATCACCTCACTTACCTTGCTCAGGTTCTTTGAAAAACCCCACATTTCCAGTTGAGGTATTACCCCTGTTTGAACACCTAACTCAAGTATCACCCGGTACCGCTCTGCCACAAGCTTTAAATCCAGGACGGGAGCATCTGTGGCTCCTCCGGGTGGTGCCGCTGTTCTTTTGCAACCTATCTGTGCCAGCATCTCCATTTCTCTTTTCATCTGGTCAAGCCCCGCGCTGCGTTTGGCCTGGTCCTCTATGATCCAGGGAGCAAAACCAATACAATTTTCGACCACTATACCCAGGTCTTCCAGGCGTTTTTTTGCATCTTTTAAGGTACCTCCTTTTTCAACATAGGTCTGTAGCCGATCCATCCAGATCTCTACTGCATGGAAGCCAGCTTTTGAAGCAACTTCTAATTCCTGTATAAAATCAAGGTTGTGACCGCGGATAGTTGCCATGTTAAGACAATAGGTGAACGATGCTGCCGGCTTATTTAATTTACCCGCTTTACTAAAACCAGGTAGAACTGCCAGGGCGGCTGATGCACCAAATCCTTTCAAAATATCGCGTCTGTTAATCATTGTGTTGTTATAATTGGTTTAAGAAACCAGGGAACTAAAATAAAGAAATTAAATCTTTTAAAATACTTTATGAAATTATGAAAATGACTTGCAAAAAATTGAGCCCGGTAACGCTGTTGCCGAAGATAGCCGGAGATTATCTGATGTAGGGTTATAACTTTTCCAGGCAATTACCCGAATCAACTATTCCCGGTCTTCCTCGAATGCAAATTAGATTTATAACGAAAACGAATTAAGATAGGCTTCCCCCTGGGGCCAATGGCTGCGGCATTGTAAACTGAAATACCGGGATGGCAAGCCAGTAAAAGTGTAAGAACGGGCAGTGTTTTACAGCTGTAATTATTTGTAAGTGCAAAGTTTGCAGGATTGATAAACCTGGCTGCGATCCCAAAACATATAGTTTTCCGGGTCTTAAAACCGGCGATGATTGCACCCGGTACATAAACTTAATATTAATATGTGGTGGAGTTATTATGTCCATATAGATTTGCTTAATTTTAAGCCTCAAAATAAGGAAACTTAATACATTATGGAAAATACTCATGATCACAGCAGGTTAGCTGAAGTCAACAATGAAAATGACGCGGCTAAATGCCCGTTTTTGAATGGCGCACTCAAGCAAAGTGCAGGGAGCGGCACCAGGAACCGCGACTGGTGGCCAAACCAATTGAAATTGAACATCCTCCGTCAAAACTCTTCACTAACCAACCCGATGGGTGAAGCATACGACTATGCGGCAGAATTCAAGAGCTTAGATCTGAATGCTGTGAAGAACGACATCTTTGCACTGATGACCACATCGCAGGATTGGTGGCCGGCTGACTATGGTCATTACGGGCCGTTTTTTATCCGGATGGCCTGGCACAGTGCAGGTACGTACCGCGTATCCGATGGCCGGGGAGGCGCAGGATTCGGCACCCAGCGTTTTGCGCCACTCAACAGCTGGCCCGACAATGCAAACCTGGATAAGGCACGTTTATTACTTTGGCCGGTTAAAAAGAAATATGGCAGGAAGTTGTCGTGGGCTGACCTGATGATCCTGACCGGTAACTGTGCGCTCGAATCAATGGGCCTGCAAACTTTCGGTTTTGGTGGCGGACGTGAAGATGTTTGGGAACCGGCTGAAGACGTTTATTGGGGTGCTGAAACGGTATGGTTAGGCGATGACCGTTATACCACTGAGCGGGAACTGGAAAATCCACTGGCAGCCGTTCAAATGGGACTCATCTATGTGAACCCGGAAGGCCCTAACGGTAACCCTGACCCGCTGGCGTCTGCCCGCGATATCCGGGAAACTTTTGGCCGCATGGCCATGAATGACTATGAAACAGTGGCGTTGATAGCCGGTGGACATACCTTTGGAAAAACACATGGAGCAGCTGATCCCGGCCCATACATTGGCCGCGAACCGGCCGGGGCGGGCATCGAAGAGCAATCTCTCGGCTGGAAAAATACGTTCGGCACCGGTAATGCGGGCGACACCATCACCAGTGGCCTTGAAGGCGCCTGGACTTCTACGCCGGCACAGTGGAGCAACAGCTATTTCGAAAACCTGTTTGGCTACGAATGGGAACTCACAAAGGGTTCCGGCGGCGCCAACCAGTGGAAACCTACCAATGACGGAGGTGCAGGTACAATACCCGATGCACACGATCCGGAAAAACACCATGCGCCATTTATGCTTACATCAGACATTGCTTTAAAGGTAGACCCGGCTTATGAAAAAGTTTCCAGGCACTTTTTTGAGCATCCGGATGAATTTGCAGACGCCTTTGCCCGCGCCTGGTTTAAACTGACACATCGTGATATGGGTCCGCGTGCGCGCTACCTGGGTCCTGAAGTCCCAGCCGAGGACCTGATCTGGCAAGACCCCATTCCAGCCGTTACCTCGCAGCTGATTGATGACAATGATATTGCGGCACTAAAAAATAAAATACTTGATTCAGGATTAACTGTTTCCCAATTGGTATCTGCCGCCTGGGCATCTGCTTCCACTTTCCGTGGTTCTGATAAACGCGGTGGCGCCAACGGAGCACGCATTCGCCTTGCCCCACAGAAAGATTGGGAGGTGAATAACCCTGCCCAGCTGGCTAAGGTTTTGTCGGCACTTGAAGGCATCCGGCAGGAATTCAACAGCGGCCTGTCCGGTGGTAAAAGTGTTTCTCTTGCCGACCTGATCGTTTTGGGCGGATCTGCAGGCATTGAGAAGGCGGCGAAAAATGCCGGTTATGATGTCACTGTACCATTTACGCCTGGACGCGCCGATGCTTTGCAGGAACAAACGGATATCGAATCATTTGAAGTACTTGAACCGGCTGCAGATGGCTTCCGCAATTACCTAAAGACGCATCACGTTAGCGTGGCCGAGGGAATGCTGATCGACAAGGCGCAACTGCTGACTTTGACAGCGCCCGAGATGGCGGTTTTGATTGGCGGCATGCGTGTACTCAACACCAACTCCGATCAGTCTCAGCATGGCGTTTTCACCAAACGCCCGGAAGCACTTACAAACGATTTTTTTGTGAACCTGGTTGATTTGGGCATTACCTGGAAGGCAACTTCGGATGCCCAAAAAATATTTGCCGGGTCTAACCGGATGACGGGTGAGATCCAATGGACGGGTACGCGTGTTGACCTTATTTTCGGTTCAAACTCCGAGCTTCGCGCCCTTACTGAAGTGTATGCCTGTGAGGATGCCGCAGAAAAATTTGTACATGATTTTGTAGCGGCATGGACGAAGGTGATGAACCTTGACCGGTTCGACCTGGCGTAATTTCCGTTTTGCAATAGATAATTGGAATAAAGGCTGTCCTGAAAGGGGCAGCCTTTATTTTTAAGCTGGCGTTTTAGAGAAACAAGTTACTCGCTGCATCAGATACAAGTAATGCTGGACGGCTTATTTTTAGCCATTTATAGTTCTTACTAATTCAGTGATTTTTGCCAGGTGATGGTCATCATGTTCAGCCACGAACAAAAATAGATCCATTGTTCTAATGGGTGTTTTCAACCTGGGGTGAAGGGCTGATTTGAAAATAGCCGCTTCATCAATTTCCTTTAGCAACTCAATTGTTTGTAGTCTTATTTGTCTGAAAGATTGCAGGAGTTCATTGACCGGCTTTTCATTGTGGTTAGCCAGATCCGTTGCAGTATTTTGCAAATCAGTTGGACGCAGTTCAATCTCCCCGCTGATAATATCGTTGAACCTGCCTTGCCAAAGCGGTTCAAGATCAACCAGGTGACCTACCTGCTCTTTTATTGTCCAGGCGTTGTCGATTCTATGTGTTAGGATATTTGATGGTATCGATTTAAACTTCTCTTCAAGCCTGGCGGGCGTGCCTGACAGTCGTTCGAGAATAGCAGGGAAAATATTTTGTGAAAATTCAAAATTGAATTTTCTATCAAACCATTTTACTTGTTTCATTTGAATACTTTTAAATTGCCACCAACTTTTATTTGCAGCATTTATTCACCCTTTTTCCTTTACTAAAAAAAGTTCAGCAATCTCAGGTGGTGATCGAACGGCATACGAAATCGGGTATGATACCTGTCGACATGATCTGTTGGTCAACGCTGCTTTCACTGGTATTACCGGAAAGGACCAGCGCAGTTTTAACTCCGAATTTATTGCCGCCCAGGATATCCGTATGCAGGTTATCACCTACCATCAGTATCTCTTTTTTTGTGAAGGGACCAAGGCGCTTGAGCCTGTTATAGGCATAGGTAAACATTTGTGTATCCGGCTTGCCGAAATAAATAAACTTTCTGCCGAGCATGCCTTCAACCAGCCTGGCGATACCGCCAATGGCCAGGGCCACATCATTTTTAGATACCGGGTATAATTTATCTGAGTTCGCTACGATCGCCGGTATATTGATACTACGCAGGAGGTTGATGGTTTTATTGATGTCCGTGTTCCAGTCAAATCCTTCATCGTCGAGAAATACCAGTGCGGCAATATCATCCAGCTTATCCATATTGATATCACTTATGGATATATGTTCTAACCCTGCCTGAAGGATATAGCGTGCCGAGTTTTCTGTACCCAGGTAAGCAATCTTTCCTTCCGTTATTTTATGTTGCAGAAAGTGTTTCGCCATCATACCCGAAGTAATGATCTCATTTGTCTGTAAGCCAGTCAGGCCCAGCTGTTCAAAGCTTTTTACCTGTTGCTCCTGGCTTCGCGAAGCATCATTGGTAAGCACCCTTATGGCAATGTCTTTTTTGCGCAAAAAATCAACTGTTTCCTGAACGCCATCAATGAGTCCTTTGTAATTTTTTAATACTCCGTAAGAGTCTAAAAATACCGCCTTGAAATTTACGGCTACCGATAAAAAAGATTGTAGGTCCACTTGCATGTAAAACGATTAAATATTCAGGGCTTTTAAAATAATATCCGCATTAAACTCTTTTTCAATTGATGGAAAATAAATTTCCATTGCTTCCTTTTGTAATTTGGTAGCAAACATTTCGTGAAAGAAAAACCGGCCTTCCTTCATCACATAATTCAGGATAAAAAAGCGGTATGCTTCCTTTAAAAACCTGATCTCTGCTTCTTGCAAGGGGTACACATTATGGTAAGATTTTAGAAATAGTAAAAACCGGTCCTCCATTAAGGGGCCAATATAATAACTAAAAAATGTTTTGTCACCGGCATTAGATACCACGCGGCTTAAAAAATAAAAATCCAGTACCCGGTTACCGATTCTAAACCAGTCATAATCCCAGCGGGAGTATAATTTAAAGGAAGAGTTCACGGAAAAATTTCCAATGTTCCAGTCGACGAATATGGGAATTTTATCCAGTTCCGGCTCATTCAGCAACACTGAATTCTGAAGAAACAAATCGCTTTGCTGCTTTAGCTGGTCTATGTGCATGCGATGCTCGTATCTGCCTTCATCTGTTTCCAGTATGCCAAGTAAATGATCAACATCAGTGTTAAGCGTTTTGGAAGAATGTTGCAGGGTGTTGCGAATACTGTAACAGGCTTTGTGCAGCAGGGCGATCTGCTCGCCCAGTTTAACAATCTGGCCTTCATCAAGACGCCGGGGCAATCTTTTTTTTATAGTGATCGGCCGGTAAAAAACTACCCAAGCATCCAGCAGGTCATTTTTAAAACGATACACAAAAAGCTTCTCTCCTTTTGCCAGCGAACGGGCTAAAAAAGTATCAAACGGGGTTTGCAGGTTATTTGATAAAGAATTGATAATGGTATGGTCCTCTACAAAATGATCAAATATGCCGAAATAAGATAGTTTGCCGATGATGATACTATCGTCCGTAAATGTGATTCTGTAAACATGGTTGGTGGAAACTTTTGCGCTGATATCTACAATACGTTTTATTTCGCGGCTATTATCGTAAGCTTGCCAGGCCTCTTTAACGATTTCCGTGAAATCTATAAATGGCATATTCATTATTTCCGGTCTGCTCATATATTCGGCTATTTTATTGTCGCTACAGTAAAATTTTCTTAATACCTGCAAAATAAATGAAAAAGGGTTTCAAGACTAAAATCTCTTGAAACCCTTATCGTGAAGTCCTCCTGCCCGGCTTGAATGAGCGACCCTATGATCAACAGGGTCGAAAAATTTAATTTTCAGTATTTTCAATTGTTTAGCGCTGGTCTTTGCCTGCGTAGCAGTGAAAATCCAGCCTTACAGGCCCTTGTCTGCATCAATGTATGATCGGGGAAACCATAAAGGACCTGAGTAAGAAAGTATATTCACGCGTTGGAAAAGTTCGTGCGTCGACAAGGATTAAAGGTGATCATATATCCATTTTAAAAGTTCTTCGATCTTGCTTGCTATTAACGCTTCTGCCGCATCAAAAGGGGTACCATTGGCGTACTTTGCAATTGTCCCGGGACCGTGATCATGTTCCACATCAATGGATTCCCGCCACCGCTCCGCATGCGTCCTCCACTCCTGCTGATCTACTTTGGCCGGGGCGGTCAGCCAAACGTTCCAGGAGAGCACATTGCCAGGTTGTAGCATGTTACCAGCAGCCAGGTTGAAAAAATCCATCACAAGTTGATTGAACTCATCAACCAGCGCATAGTCTGTTTTTTTGATTGGGCCGATTTCTACATCAATATTTCCCACTGTCCACGCTTCCCGGTGAATAGTAAAGTTTGGACTTGTAAATCGCCCTGTCTGGCCACTTCGAAGCGGAAAAACAGGCTGACCTGGATTTCCCACCCTATGGGTACCGACTCTAATAGCATTTGCTTTGGTGGAAGGGAAGGGTAGACCTTTACTGGTAAATGCTTCCAGCATATCCTGAACGATAGAATTTTGCATTCCGCTCTGACTAAACCAAATTTTGCCTTCGACCGTCATATCTGCCGCAAACAACCGGGTAGCCTCATCTACCCAACCTCTTTGCCCGGTAACGGAAACTTCTACATTCATGCAGCCGTAAGTATCAGAACAAACGCCTTGCTGAGGGCATATGATCGAATATATTCTGCCGGTATTAGTATACCCGACCCTTGAAATGTCGGGGGCGAACATCTGGAAACATCGCATAGGGTTGGCGCTTCCCATTTCAGTCTCCCAACTAAACTCGGGCCACAACGCTGCCTGCTGGCGTTGGAGCAGATCAATGTTGGCCATGTTCTCCAGCAATGGCAAGGATGACAGGTCTGGATTCGGATAGGCAAACGCAGGGTTTGACTGGGCGAATCCACCGATCCAACCGTTGTTGGTACCAGGCGTTGTACCATGCCCATGCAGTACATCCCAGACATCCTTTGTACACCCTGCCAGGAACGACGGCAGTAAAACAGCGCCCGTAGCGGTAATGGCTGAATTGCGTAATAGTTTCCTTCGGCTTAATTTGTTAAGTATTTCTTTTGTATTTATTGTAGGATCCGTCATGAAAAATTATTTTAATGGTGAGAAAATAAGTGGGTTGCAGCTGCCGCAGCATTTAGCTTAAGGAGGCAACATAAATCACCTCAAACTCTCAACAGCCTTAATCGCTTCACGGACAATATTAGTCTGTGCATCTGCCTGGGCCTGGAAGTCACCTGTATCAAGAAAATTACAGAAAACCACGTACGAAGTTTTCGTTCCGGGGTGGTACCGCATAGTGATCATGTAAGGGGGTCTTGCACCATTGTGACCATAGCCGAGATCAGGTGGATTTCGCTCTGTACCCAATGCGTAGCTCACGTGCTCTTCGTTTGTAGGTATGCCGTCAATCATTTGAGCATGCAACCCTGCATTTAATATAGTATTACTGCCATACAGGGCGTTTGACCAGGTAGCTAAATCGGCTGGAGTTGTAATAATATTGCCTTCTGAAACTGCGGAAGATAAATTGTCGTCATCAATCTCTATCAATTCATCATTTACGTTGAGCCATCCGCTTAAAGAAGGTTGCGGCAGTTGTTGATCAGTACCGAGATAAGGAAAACGGGTGTGATTCAGTTGCAAAGGATTTAAAAATTCATCCTGCAAAAATTGATCATAACGCTTGCCTGAAATCCTTTCGATGATAACGGCTAACAAATTGTAGCCCGTATTAGAATAATGAAAAGCGGTACCTGGTTCAAAATAACTTAAATGATTAACTGCAACAACATTGATCAGTTCGGGAAAGCCGAATGTATAATTTGCTCCCAGGTGATCTGACGCATAATCCAGGTAACGCTGACCGGCATAGGGTGCATTGGCAGTAACGGGTATTTCAGTATTTGTTATGTCAAATACTCCGGCCCGGTGCTGCAATAAAAGGCGAATGGTAATTTTGTTTTTGTTGGGTATCGCATAGTCACCGGTAGCAGGAATATATGGTTTATTTGTGCCGGGGATATTTGCCGTAATAAGATCATCCAGCTTTAATTTATTCTGTTGACAGAGTTTAAGTATGGCGGCGGCGGTAAATGTTTTAGTAGTGCTTGCTCCCCTGAATTGAATAGCACTTCCGTATGCTTCGGGAAAACCCGAGGAGATATATACATTGTTAACATCGCTTTTACCAGGGCCTTTTATGTAAAGCCCAAACCCGATTTGCTTGCCAGGAAATTTCGATTTGAAATTTGCCAGGTGTTTATCAAGGACTTTCTGAAGATCTGCTTTTAAATGGTGATCATTGTAAGGATTTTTTTTGCAGCCACTGTTAATGATCAGTAAGATAATAAAGGATAGAAAAACTTGTTTACGCATTGTTTTGTTTTAAGTATGATGGAAATTCAAATAAATGTCAGACTGATTTTCGTGTTTGTTGTTTTCCAGGTAAAGCCAAACCGCATTGCTGTAACAGGTTGATGGTAAGTCCAGGGATAACGGGTGGTTGTTCTGTACGGCTGTTTAATGTGTTAGTTTTGGAAACATTCCGCCTGTGAAGTTCCAGTCATTTTCAAGATCGAAATCATTTACCGATGTCGACAATTCTTTCCAGTCAAGAAACATTTCAGGCTTTGTTAAGGCGAATTGTTGAAACACGTAAGTGCGGTTAAATAACCCGGTTGGGTTGATGATGTGTCCGGGGGTATCGTCTTTAAATAATATATCACATGCCGCATCCGGAAATACATTACCGCCAATACCCAGGTTCCAGGATTGAAATTCAATTGCCCTGTAGGAATCCCACCTGATACTTAACCTGCCACGCAGGTACTGTCCTCTACCCCCCGGATACGTTTTTTGCTGTGCATATTCAGTAGCGGTGTGATAGGGATAGGTATTGTCACTACGGTCATTATATATGTCAATGGTCCAGCGACTTTCTTTGGAAAAGGTGCAGCACTTCATTATCACCAAATTCCAAAGGGCTTTTTCAAATGACTCGAGCGCCGCTGTTTGTAAAGTATTGTACTCAACACCGAGCCCCGGGAAATTTGCGGTCGCCAGATCCGCGAGTTTGTAGGTGTTGCCATTAAATGGAATATCGTCTGTCCAGGCTGCTGTTAAATTACTGTAATTATTGGCGGGGTCTACCAGGGCGCTTAATTTCTGTTCCATTGCCAATTGCATCCTTACATGTCCAAATTGAAAAGAAGCAAACTCACCGTCCAGGTTACTAGGTTTATCCTTCCCAATGCCCCAATCGTGCAGGACTGCGGATAAAAAGGCGAATGCCGGAACAGCTGCCGCGCCGCCACTGACTATAGCCGCTGCTGCTGCCAGCACGGTAGCAATGTCAATAAATATATCCGCAAGAAAGTTCGTCCAGCCGCCAGTCTCCTTGGTAGCGGCCAATGCATGAAATACTGCGTCTTCATATTCCACGCACAAAGGGTATAGATCTGTTATCCAGACACGCATCCGTGTTAAATTATCCGCTGCTTTCTGCAGGTCCTCGGTTGATAACTGCCCTTGTACGCCTCCTAAGCCCCTATCAGGAATATCTTCTTTTTTACACGATGTAATAAATGATGGCAGTAACAGTGCCCCTGTAGCGGCAATAGAGGAATTACGTAACATGTACCTGCGTGTTACAGTTTTTAACATCTCTTTTTCCTGTTTGTTATAATCTGTCATAAAGGTTGTATTCAATTTTTTAAGTTTATAAAAACAGTTTTGATCAGTAAACCCCGGGCCTAAAGAAAACCCCCTTTTTTCACAATCAAAGTGCTTTACCGCTTAAATAAAAGGCCGGGTGCGGGTTGGCTAATTTTGCTGTGTGTCACTACTGCCGCTTTTGCTCCGTATCAGTAAACATCAACGGATCGCAGGCAAGGGAAGCAGCGCTGTTTTTCAAGACCTGGTACAGCTACGTCTGCTAATTTATTTGTGGTGGCGGAGGAAATCTTCGATTGTAGTAACGATCGATAAGTTGGAAATAAACGAGTTGTAACCAGCCCACAAAAGAACAGCAATTCCAAACAAAGTTCTTGTAGTATTAATTCGAATATTATACAGCTCTTTGGAAGCAGCCCGGTCGGCAGGTCTTCTTATACGTAATATATTTTCACGCAAAGATGCCAGGATGCAAAGTTGTTGTTCTTAGCGTCTTTGCTCCTTTACGTCTACTATAGAATTCGAAAAACTCATCATCCTAAATGACCTCACCCCCCGCTCCCGAAAGGTCGGGACAGGCTCTCTTCAAAGGAGAGGGAGCCAGACCCCGCGAACGCAATTAGCTTTTGCAGATCGGGGATGAAGTTTAATATTCTTCCGTTCTATCAGAGAAACACACATTGTCTTGTCCTGAAATAGCTTTACACTAAAAAGCAATTTAGGATGACAGAAAACACCAAAAAAAAGTCTAGGGCCAGCGTTTTGAGCCGTGATCCCTATAAACGCCGGACAGAAACAGAAATGATT
>JBDSLD010000052.1:0-23622 GCA_039916545.1 Ferruginibacter sp. | reverse complement strand
AGGTGAAAACGCTTTCGGGATGGCGATGTAACAATTGCCTACCACGCGGATGGTCTTCGTAGCGGTATCTGCGCAACCGGCAAAATTTCTAACGATCAATTGTATCGGAACATCCTGGATAATATTGGTAGAAGGGTAAAATTGTGGGGAAGGCGTCGAATCCCTGCTGGTATTGCCATTACCAAAGACCCACAACCTTGAAAAAACAGGACCGGTGCTAAGATCTATAAATGTTGCCGGATCGCCCGGACAAACAACGCTGGTAGATTCAAAGGCAGCCGTAATCTTGTTGTCCAATACAACAATGCCCGTAGCCGTATCGCTGCAAACGCCATTACTAACGATCAGGGTAGCCTGCTTTTGCCCAAAGGTTTGCCAGGTAAGCATGGTGTCTTTACTACTGCTGATAATATTATTGTCAAAGCTCCATTTCCAGCTGTTGACACTATTACGGCCGTCATGCACATACAATATGGTATCAGTGATACAACCAAATTGGACCCTGGAACTAAAGAGAGCGGAGACAGTATCCCTGGTAGTAAAGTTTTGAAAGGCGCCGGCAATTGTTTCCACGCCGCATTCATTGATGATCGTATTGCCATCCGAACCAGTTTGCAGGCGTACCTGGAAGTTGCCGGCATTTTGCAGCGGTGCTGATAACTTTACATGTATCACGCTGGTAAATCCATCTGCATTGCATACGCCCGAAGCTCCGGAAACGGTTACAGGCGTAGGGCCGGTAACAACAAAATCACTGCCATCAGCGGCAATGGAATTGCAAAATATGGGATCCCTGAAAACCAGTTCCAGTACGTCGGGAGCACACGCGATCGGCGAAAGGCTGTCCATCGGTGTTGGCACCAGGGGGAAAACAGTTACCGGCAATGATTGTCCGGCAGGGATACTCCTGTCACAATTATCCAGTAAATTATTGGAGTCCGATCCTGTTTCGATGTGCACCGTATAATCACCTGGCGGTAAAATACCTCCTAATGTGATCACGACGGAATCCATATCAAAACCTGAATTACAACCAATGCCAACAGCCCCGGTAACAGCTGCAATGGCTGGCGTAATACTAAAATCACTTCCATCTGCTGCCAGGCTGCTGCATTTCATTTTTTTATTTAATTGTATGGTTATTTTTCTTCCATCGCATGCGGCCCTTGCATTTTTTAATGCCGGGTTCACAGGGTCGGTTATACTTGCGGTACCGCCGCTAAAAAAAAGTGAATACCCGCTTTGCGAATCACTGAAATGGCTTACCAGTAATAAATATTCATGCCCCAGTTGAAGCGCAGGCATACTGTTAAACAACGGCTCTACCGGTCCATTGGGTAATGAGCCACACACGGCGCTCATGCTTCCTGCTGACGAAGCTCCTGTGTTGCCTGCCTCACCTGACCAGTTGCAAGCTACAAACAAGCTTGAATCGGTAAACACATCATCGGGGTTATGATTGGTAACATCAAAGAGCTGCCAGTCATAGTCGTCTGAAATCGTATTGGGGATGATTGTAAAACCCAGGGTTCCGGCGTTAAAACAGGTGAATTTATACCAGTAAGGGTTCTTGTCGGATACATCCGCACAGGGGCCGGGTATCAGCCTATCGCCACAAATTGGTACGGAAGCGATGCTAAAAATATCGGTACCACAAACCGGAAAGGCAGTACCCGGATTTTGTCCCAGCCCGCTACACGATACCTGGGCATAGCCATCCCTCAAAAAGATAAACAGGAGCACGATTATTATTAATTTCTTTGTAAGCATAACGAGGAGTAAAGTTATATCAATGATGCTTCATTTTGTTATTGCGACAGATCAATTAACCCTATTGTATTTATTTCGGTATTCTATGGTGTAACGCCGGTAAGCCGCAGATTTATCCGGTTTTAAAGAAAACAACAGCAGCTAAAAAGTGCCAGTCTGAAATGAAAAAAATACTAAATTCACATTAATTTATGAAATTCAAAACCAAAATAGTACAGATAGGAAATAATACGGGTATCAGCGTACCGGCCGATATCATTGAAAAAATGGGTGTTGGAAAAAAGCCACCGGTGGTGATCACCTTGAAAAATTATACCTATCGGAGTACAGTAGCAGTAATGGGCGGACTGTACATGGTAAGTCTAAGTGCTGAACACCGCAAGAACGCCAACGTAGCCGGCGGTGATGAATTGGAAATAGATATTACTTTAGATACCGAACCAAGGACAGTTGAATTACCGGCGGATTTCCAGAAGGCCCTGAAAGCAAATCCAACAGCCGCGAAAGTTTTTGAAAAGCTTTCACCCAGCAGGAAAAAAGCCATGGTGCTTTCGATCACGGAAGCAAAGACGGAAGAAACAAGGAATAAGCGAATAGATAAGGCCGTTAGTTCATTGGAAGAATTATAAAAAAAGTAGTGTTGCTGTTGCAAAAAATGTCTTTAGTCTCACAGAAACGATATTTTGGCAGAAGTAAATTATCCAAAGATTTTTAAAGCACCCCCGGTGCGACATTTCGAATACATGAAATTGTAATGCGGTTCTACGAGGCCCCTCTAAATTTGACATTCCTTTTACTACCAAATTTCCGCTCTTATCGGGCTAAGCACAATGCCCTTGTTAAGCTCCGGCAAGAGCTACGTGTTTATAGATAATGTTAATTTGGAGGCTTCAGTTCCGTTAGATGCCACGTAACTTACCCGACACCTAACGGAGTCGAAGCCAGGTGGCAGCCAGGTATCTGTTAAAAGCTCAATTCGCAGACTTCCTAAATTAAAAACTGATCCAATAAAAACAGCCGGCTCTCTAAAGAAACGGCTGCTTAATCATATCATTACTCTTTACTGATCCCACCACAAATGCTGCGTTACATCCGATACGGATGGTGTGTTTTCGCTGTTCCTCCCGGTTTCAACTGTTGGGTAAACCAACCTCCTGATAAATGTGCTGGTGGCCACGTTTAGGGGTAACTGAAATCCCTGGTATTGATAGTCGTACCTTCTCGCATCATCCCAGGTAACCGGTGATAAGAAAAGTGCTTTGTATTTTTCTTTAAAGATCAGCGCCAGCGTAATATTAGCTGCTCCGACCGATACCGTTGGAGCGTTGATGTAGGTGTCACGGTCTGCTGCTGCAACTCCAAGCTTATTCATATTTGCCGTGATACCAGCCAGGTAGGCAGCATAAGCTTTAGGCAGGTCATTGGTACGAAAAGCAATTTCCGCTTCAATGAATTTGATCTCTTCATAACTAATGATGTACAAAGGCGAACTGGTGCCTGAATAATAACCAGTCAAACTGATATAAGATTCTTCCTTGCTGGTTCCGTTACCCACGCGGTCGCCACCATTCCTGGTACCACGGTAATCACCAAATTTTGTAAGGCTGGCGGCAAATGGAAGACGCGGATCGAATATGCCATATGTAGTTGCATTCATGGCATTCACATAATTGGAGGAAAGCCAGCCATCGAGATTTAATGCAGCATTATCAACCGCTTCCTGGTTCCAGGGGTTGCGTACGTCGAAAGTAGCCATTTTAGCATCGTCCGCGACACTGGTATAGGAGGCGGCCAATTCCGCAGAGATGGCTGCCGGATTGTATTCGGGCCGTTTACTTAACTGGTTCAGCAACCTGGCTTTTATTGCATGTGCCGTTTTAATCCAGGCAGTGGCACTGCCATGGTGGATCAGATCCGCATCACTGTTCAGTGCAATGGTAGTTTGTGTGCTGCTGAGTAAGGCAATGCCCTCATTTAACAATGAAATGCAACTGTCATAAACAGCCTGTGCATCATCATATGCCGGTGTAAGTGTTTCACCTGTAAATGCATTTGAATAAGGAGCATCTCCCCAAAGGTTATGGACCAATTGAAGGTTCATAGCCATCATGATCTTTGCTACACCCTGGTATTTTAACGCGCCCTGTTCTGCACCTATTTTCTGGAGGTCGTACAAGTCTGTCATATTTCCATAGAGGAAGGTCCAGGTACCGCTCGCGTCAATAGGCTCATATGTATCAGTGGCACCCGCAAGACTTGTATTAGCAAGATATTGTGTATAATAAGAAGTAATATCCGCCACACGAAATACATTCAAAGCGGTGTTTTGTGTAGTTCCGATGAGCAAGCCATTGATTGGCGGCTTTGTAGCTGCATTTGGATTTTGGTTTACATCAAGGTATTTTTTACAGGACGTAACAAATGCTGTAATAAAAAAGATGAATAAATATCTTATGATCAATTTCATGATAATAGATTTAAAAGTTAAGATTTACACTAACGAGGTAGCTTCTCACGGCAGGATAGGTAAATCCGGCGAATGCATCAACATTGCTTCCGGAACTGGTACTGCTTAATTCAGGGTCATAACCGGTATAGTCGGTAATCAACAAAAGGTTATTACCTGTAAGTGTAACACCAACATTTTTAATAATGCCTTTTTTCAGGGGTAAATTATAACCGAGGCTGAGGTTTCTCAGTCTCACCCAGGAAGCGTCTTCCACAAAATTGCTGGAGATACCGCGGTACACTGCCCTGTAATAACCGGCACTGCCATAATCAACACCATCCGGGCCCACGCCCTGGCCAAGCCAAACTGCTTTTGTATTAGCATTGCCATTTGCGAGTACGCCATTGAACACCCTGGTATCGTTCCGGTCTTCTGTATACCTGGCAATACCAAAGGCAGCCATAAAATTGCCCAGCTGGTTATATTTATCCTGGCCTTGCTGTGTATCCCATAAAAATGACAGGGAGAAATGTTTATAGCTAAATGTGTTGGTTATGCCACCGATCCATTTAGGCTGAGAATTTCCCAGCAGGCGTTGCGTGGCGTCCTGGCCCGGGAATCCGTTGGCGCCGATCAGCAGCGGAAGGCTGTTATCAACAGTTACTCCATCGTCAGCCTTGGTTCCATAATATCTTTTATAAGACGTGCCGTAAATATTACCCACAGCATAGCCGGGTACATATTTTAATGACACAGTAGAACCCGCATAACCAAATTGCGAACCGATCACAATTTCTTTTAAACCCTGGTTAAGCGATACCACCCTGTTTTTGTTAGCAGAAAAATTAAGCGATACGTCCCACCTGAAATCAGTGGTACGAACAGGATTTCCTGTCAGGGAAAGCTCGATGCCCTTATTTTCAATCTCACCTGCATTACTTATAAAACTGGTAAAGCCACTGGTAGGCGATACCGCGATGGGCAGGATCTGGTCGCGGCTGTTTAATTTATATACGCTAAAATCTATACCAAGGCGGTTATTTAAAAAACGCAGCTCCGTGCCTATTTCAAGTGTAGTTGTCCGCTCAGGTTTTAGTGTTTCGATTCCTTTGGCGTCATTTCTTGTCCAGGCCACCTGGTTACTGGACGTGATTACATTTGGCCCATAATACACATTGGTTTGATAAGGGTCCGTGTCCTTACCCACTGCCGCCAGGGAAGCTCTTAACTTAAGATAATTTAACCAGGAAGGCATTTTCAGCATGTCTGATACAACATACGATAAGCTTGCAGAAGGATAGAAGAAGGAGTTGTTAGGCGCATTAAGCGTAGATGTCCATTCATTACGCCCTGTTATATCCAGGAACAAATAATTGCCATAGCTCAACGTAAGGTCTCCATAAGTACTTACGATCCTGTAGAGGCTTTCGTATTGTTCCGCAGTACGCACTTTTGCATTGTTCAGGGACAACAGATCAGGCACATCCAGTTCTGATCCGCTCGACAACAGGCGGTTATATTTTATATCCCGGCTCTCTGTACCTGCCCGAAGGGTTGTATTGAATTTATCTGTCCAGTCCTTTTTAAAAGTTAACAGTAAGATAGAATTCAGTACCCGGTTGCTGATGCGGTATTCATTTACAAAGCCAAGCCCATTGTCTTCATGATCGATTTCACCTGCCAGTCCTAATGGCCCAGGGGCGGCATGCCTCCTGAAATCAGCGTAGTAATCCATGCCCAATTTATAGTCGATGTCCAGGAAACTGAATGGCGAGAAGGTAATGGACATATCACCGATCAGGCGGTTTACATCGTCCTTATATTGATTGCTGTAGTTGCCGTATACCGGGTTGTTATTGCCGGCAAGATAGGTGATCATGGTGCCATCCGGTTTGATATAATCTTTCACATTCCACCTTGGTGACCAGTAAGTGAGACTTTCATTGTAGCGGTCAGCATTCACCCGAAGTCCGCCGGAATTGATGAAATATGCTGAGGGTCTTATTTTCAGCATTTTGCCGAATTTAAACTGTCCGCCGACTTTAGCAGAGATATTTTTATAGTCAGAAAAAGGGATCGTTCCGTTTTGTTTGAAGTAAGAAAAAGAAGAATTCAACAAGGCATTTTCTGTACCACCGCTTAAAGACAAGCTGTTCCTTACCTGGTTACCATGTTCAAATCCTTGTGCGTATTGATTATATAATTCAGCAGGATGAGTAGGGTCGATTGCTTTTGCTGCAGCTACGGTCGGCCCCCAGCTTGGCCAGAAACTGGCGGCATCGTACACACCACCAAATCCCTGTGAATAGCTGGTCTGTACCTCAGGAAATTTATTGACCACATCAATACCATAAGTGGAAGTAAAGCTTGCCTGCATTTTACCGGCTTTGGCAGATTTTGTAGTGATCAGTATTACCCCGTTTGAACCCGCCTGTCCGTATAAAGCGGTAGCGGCACCGCCGCGTAAAACGGAAACATTTTCAATATCATCCGGGTTAATATCGGCTGCCCTGTTGGATAGTCCTCTTGCTGCACCGGCATCGTCTACAGTATTGGTACTATTGTCAATGAATATCCCGTCGATGATGAACAACGGCTGGTTATTCCGGTCACCCGATAATGATTTGATACCACGGATAATGATACGGGAACCCTGTCCGGGCGCTCCACCACCACTATTGATCTGAACGCCTGCTATCTTACCCTGTAATGCATTTACAATATTAGATTGTTTACTTGCCACCAGCGCATCTCCCTTTACTTCCTGTGATGAATAGCCAAGGGCTTTCTTTTCCCTGCGGATGCCTAAGGCAGTTACGATCACTTCAGAAAGATCTCCGCCTTCCTGCAGCACAATTTTATAGGAAGTCTCGGCAGTTATTGCTACATCCTGTGTTTTATAATTCACAGATGAGATAACCAGTTTGGGGTTTTTGCCGGTAAGGGTAATGGTAAAAGTTCCATCGTCTTTAGCGGTCACAGAATTATTAGTGCTTTTTTCTTCTACTGTCGCTAAAGGCACAGGCTGACCTTTATTGTCAGTAACAGTACCTGTAATCTGCCTGCTTTGACTAAAGACAAAAGAGGGGATCAAAAAAAATAACCATAATAAGATGGGGGATCTTTTCATGAGTGGTTGTTTATTGTTAAAGAATAATGAACGAATTGGACTAATGTTAAGGAAACATTAAAAAATGAATGACAAGCTGATATATGTTATTAGCTGCATATGCAGAAAAATAACTGCGGGAAATATGATGGATGGAAACTGCGTATTTAACCTGGGTTGGCCTGGCAGGATATTTATCTGGAACATCGGCTCGGGAAAGTACAAACATCCGCCTTCAGCGGCGACGAAAGTGTTTCGACAGTTGCGCTGTCAACGTAAAGTAGCTATACATCCGCGCCGGTATTTTTTGACAGGTAGAAGAAAATTGCGAACTTAATGGAAAGGGCTGCCACTTTTCACGGTGGTCCAGGGCCGATATTTTAGCAATAAACCGGATGGCATGTTGAACGATGCATTAGCAAATTTCTATAAAAGAGATATCGGCAAGCTAATCGAAGAGGTTAACTTATTTATCAATGAAAAAAACCTGTGGAAAACTTATAGATCTGTAAAGAATTCAAGCGGCGATTTTGTATTGCCTATTATCGGAGGATTGAATTACCTCATCGGGGCTACTCTGCGCATACCGGCTACATCCGTGACCGCAACCAGGAATTTATCAGAAAAGACGTTCAAAGAAAAGAACTGGCAGATCAGCTGGAAGCACTTATTGAAATGACTCACAAAACACTTAGTAATCTGAACCAGCAGCAGATAGAAGAGGAATACCCGGTATTTTTCGACAACCCTAAAACTTCAATTAGCTATTTATTGATGCACTGCTGCTTCACCTGAATTATCATACCAGCAAGGTTAATTATCTCCGCCGCATGTTGGAGTGATTTGAATTGTATTGGAATTAATCATCGCAACTTTTCTTTTCCGCAGGTAACTGACCAAATAATAATCAGGATCGATCCGGTACATAATTAAGCGCAACGATCCCGCAATCAAATGAAGTCGCTTTTACCAATATCAGCTTTTGCTGACTGTCGACTGTGTTGAAAATTGCCAAGCCATTACTGATGATAGCAGGATTGATCAATAAAAAATATTCATCGATCAATCCTTCTTTGACCAGCGCAGAAACAAAAGTCGCTCCGCCATAAACAATGATGTCATTACCAGGCTGTTTCTTTAGTCGTGTTATTTCGTCAACAAGTTCACCTTTTGCTAAAATCGTATTGTCCCATGCTGATTGGTCAAGTGTTTTGGTAAATACAACTTTTGAGGTGTTATTCATTTTCTCCGCACCCTCCTCATTTGTATTGGCTGCCCAATATGGAATAAAACCTTCAGCCAGTTTTCGACCAAGGATGATACAATCAACCGGTGCGGTTATTGATGCCACATAATTTTTAAGCGCGTCGTCCCAGTCCCACACCATCCAGTCCATTTCACCACCCGGACCAGCAATATATCCATCAACGCTCATTTGTACCTGGAGTTTCAGTTTTCGCATAATCGTATGTGTCAGGCTGGCATTAATTCCTTATTAAGTTTACTGCCCAATTCTTTATTAGTAACAACCTTCCCTGCATTCATTTTTTTCTGCCAGGTAACATAAGAAACAATTAGCAGACCCAGGAATATCAACGGAAAAAAAGTTTGAAAATTACCGTAGCCGTCGATGGAAGCGTGTGAATAACTTGCCGCGATAAAATCAAATGTAAAACCTGCATACGCCCATTCCTTGATGCGTTTGGGCAACTGGGGAATAATGAGGGCCAATGCACCCACAACCTTAAATACTACCAGTAAATTTCCAAAGTAGGCAGGATATCCCAAATGGCGGATGCCTTCCTTAGCCAGTTCTGTTTGCGAAGTGAGCGCAGGCATCACGCCTTCAAATAAAAAGATAATAATCGTAGTTACCCAGAAGATGATGTTTGTCCTTTTCATCATGATAAAATTTAATAGTGATAAATAATTTCTTTGTTATTGACAACACAAAAATAGCATAGTCAATTATTTTTAACGGGTGCAAAAATGACTTATTGAGGGTTGTTTGCGACTTTTTATATAACACTTTTAAAATATACGGGTAAAGGCGAACGGGTAAAATTGATAATAGTACTCTCCCCATATTCCATAATGGATGCCGGTTTTACCAACACAGTATAAAGGAGGGAGGAAGCTTTCAAAAAATCATTTGATACTTTTAACCTATGTATCAATGAAATAAATTTGAAATTCGTTAGCGATTATAGCAATTTTAAAAAAGGAGTAACGGGCTGTTGAAGTATTTTTTGTATGATAAAAGAGGAGGTCTCACAAATACTGTTTGCACCCTTCAGCACCGCAACTACATTTCAGCGCGCCATCATGATGGGTTTCACCATAGTTGCAGGTCAGTTCCTCCCGCAACTCAATTTTTCGGAGGGAATAAAATTCTACCTGGTGACGGATCACGCGCATGTAGGTATTCGGATTGCAGGAATGGTTAATGTATTTAAAAGTTGTATCATTTGAAGCATCCAGGGCAAATTCATAATCCAGCTCAACGATTGCGATACGCTTGATCTTTTTGGCCAGCCTTCTCGCTTTAGATACAGTGATCACCTGCCCGGTCAACTCGCCAATTTTTTTTCGCGCCGGGATACCAGCTTCTGCAAAGAGCCCTTTTCCATCAATTTTACTGGCTTTTACTTTTACAGCGAAGGTGGTTTTGTTCATGATTTATCTCTTTTTAATACGCTAATTGAAAGCGATGTTTATCCTGGGGAATTGACTCTGTCATCACCGTTGACGTTGTCAACATCTTATGATTTTCTCCGGTCGCATTAACCCGTGATGTAAAAATAGTGTTACAAAAGTTGATAATATAAATTCATTAAAGTACTTCAGCAAGATAAATATTTATGAGCAAGCGTAATTGTGGCGAATTAAATACATATTATCAATTGCCACTTTAACTATGTGATAAAAATTACCCGGAACATTTCCAAACATGAATTTATTGCACACTTTGCCTATATGCCAGGTGGCATAGTTTTGTATAATATTATTGGTTTTTCATAAGATATTGGATTTTAAATGGGGTTAGATTGCTATCTATGCCCCTTTTTAATTTTTGTAAAGTTGTACCTCCTTAAAAGTCTAAAAAAACTCTAAAACTCATTTTACCAGGCAGTTTGTGAAGACCTGCCGGGGATGGCACGATTATTTAAATACATCTGCTACACCTGTGATTCAGCCGTTGGGATAGAAGTATTTCTTTCTCCTTTTTTAATAATTCAATAGTGTTATGAAAACGGGCAGGCGCGTTCGGTATTTCGCACAGTTTTCCGCCACACTGTTTAACACGGCAATTTTGACGGACTGGTATCATCTATTGCGAAGCGATTTGCAAAGTGATGGCACATGATAGAAACAGCGTTCAAAACCTTGCCGCCCGATCTGCAACAAGCTATTGTAGTTTTTAGCAAAATCTCAAAAATACTCACTCCTGGCAAGTTTATGGATAAGTAATAACGAGACAGAAGATACAAATAATCAGCAGTAATTCACATTAAAAAATATAAAAATGAACCAAAATCAATCAAACACGCAGCAGAACACAAAGACTGGAATTTCAAGCACGCCAATTGAGAATAGTGCGACTGAGAATGACCCAAAGAAAGCAAGTAGCCAATCACAAAATGATACAGGCAAAGCCGACCAGGAAAATGCAGAAGAAACCGAAGTTGATAAAATGATGCAGGGACAAGAACTTGAGAAAAATGTTCGAGGGGGAGACTTGGCCGATCCGGATCAACTGGAAAAGTAAGCTGGAACATACTTAGACATTGCAAAATTTATTCTGTAGCGCTTTTCCGCAAAGTGGCTAAAGATAATTTCACGACCTGAGAATAGCAGTTATAATCCGATCAATGATGCAACGGCGTGTAGTTTGTTAACCCCGATAAACTATAATTAATTATCGGGGTTAACCTTACTATCACATGTTGCATTTTAAATAACATTACTATATCCTGCTTCCTGATTGTACCATCTAAAGCGACACTAATCATTGCCCGCCTGACAAGCATCATTAATAAATTAATTTTAATTTTCTCAACAGTTTGATATAACCAACCTGGCGAATAATTAAGGCTGGCCATCACCTCCTGAAGAGCCATAAACCTGGCCATTAGCAAAACTTGCATCACTGGCAGCGAGTTGAACATAAATGGATGCGAGTTCGGCAGGCTGCCCGGGGCGGCCAAAGGGCGTCTGTTCACCAAATTTAACCAGCTTTTCCTGAGTAGCCCCTCCACTTACCTGTAGCGGCGTCCATACTGGTCCCGGCGCCACTCCATTTACCCGGATACCTTTCGGACCCAGTTGTTTGGCCAGTGATTTAACGTAATTCATCGTAGCAGCCTTGGTTTGCGCATAATCATACAGATCGGGTGATGGGTCATATGCCTGCACGGACGTAGTTCCAATAATAGCTGACCCTGGCTTTAAATACGGCAATGCTGCCTTGATAATCCAAAATGGCGCATAGATATTTGTCTTCATGGTCCAGTCGAATTGCTCGGTGGTGATATCAAGGATAGACGCATGGGTCTGTTGCCTGCCTGCATTATTTACAACTATATCCAGTCCGCCCAATCCGGCAACCGCGTCTTCTACCAGTTTTTTGCAAAATGCTTCATCACGAAGATCTCCTGGTATGGCCACCGCTTTGCGCCCGGCAGCCTTAATCAATGCAACTACTTCCTGTGCGTCCGGCTCTTCAGCAGGAAGATAATTGATCGCGACGTCTGCGCCTTCACGGGCATATGCAATTGCAGCAGCACGACCCATTCCGGAATCACCCCCAGTTATTAATGCCTTTCTCCCTGATAATCTGCCTGAGCCTTTGTAACTTTTCTCTCCATGATCCGGGCGTGGTTCCATTTTACCTGCAAGCCCCGGCCATGGTTGTGACTGATTTTTAAAGGGTGGTTTTGGATATTTGTCCACTGGGTTTTCAAGAGCGGGCGGCGTTGGTGTATTTAAATTAACCCCGGGCATCGCCATGGCAGGTAAAACTGCAGCGGTTGCTAAAGTGGCACCCAGACCTTTAATTATATTCCTTCGCGTGATTTTATTTTTTTCTTCCATAATGGTTAAAATTAGAATGTTCTTTTTCTGTTAAATCAAATTATCAATGTTTAATAATACTACCGTTATTAAGGCAAATTATATACCTACAAAAAATAGTTGCTGATAACCAATAAATGTGTAATCATCTACCTGTTTTATCAAAATATAGCTGTTACGTATTTGGAATGATGTATTTTTTCTACAAATTGAATGATGGGCGGCCACTCATCAGCTACGCTGAAATATCAGTAATTCAATTGGCGAAGAATTTTTCGAAAATTGTTTTGCCTGTTGAATCATTCTCACTTACACCGCATCCGGCCCGTTGAAATCGTCGATAAATGTGGAGAAAACTCAACAAATCTTTTGAGGGAAACAGAATTACAGAATGGTTAAACCTGATTTAAAATGGCATGTTTTTAATACCTGTAAAGAGGTTAATCATTATACCGTGCTTCTATATTGACTGCTAATTTCGATAACCCAAAACTTTATCCAATGAATTTAGATATAATGTGCTTCTGCCACCTGAGATGGAATTTTGTTTACCAGCGGCCCCAACATTTAATCAGCCGTTTTTCAAAAACATGCAGAACCTTTTATGTTGAGGAGCCAATTCATAGTGCAGAGCCTGATGGCTACGCGATACAGTTAAATAAAGAAAACGTCTCGATCGTAGTGCCGCATTTAAACGATCATGAGGTTGCTGATAAAGCACCCAGGCAAGCGGCTATCCTCAACCGGGTAATTAATGACCTGAATATCAACAATTTTATTAGCTGGTATTATACACCGATGGCTTGGGAATTTTCATCGCATTTAAAACCAAAGATGGTGGTCTACGATTGTATGGATGAGCTTTCAGCTTTTAAGTTTGCGCCACCTGAATTGAAAATATACGAAAAGCAATTGCTTGAAAAGGCAGACCTGGTCTTTACCGGCGGCCGTAGCATATACGAAGCAAAAAAAGATCAGCATAATAATATTCATCCCTTTCCCAGCAGTATCGATAAGGCACATTTCGGTCTCGCCAGGCATATACTGGCCGAGCCGGCCGATCAGCAGCATATCCCCCATCCCCGTTTCGGATTCTTCGGTGTAATCGATGAGCGATTCGATATTGAACTTGTCCGGCAGGTGGCGGAACAAAAACCTGATTGGCATTTTGTCCTGATTGGCCCCGTAGTAAAAATAGACCCTCAAACCTTGCCGCGGTATGCAAATATTCATTACCTCGGTGTTAAAGAATATAACGAACTGCCACATTACCTTGCAGGCTGGGACGTTGCCATCATGCCTTTCGCGATTAATGAGTCAACCCGTTATATCAGCCCTACTAAAACTCCTGAATACCTCGCCGGTGGTAAACCTGTTATTGCTACGCCTGTCAGGGATGTTGTGGAACCTTACGGAAACAATAAACTGGTACATATAGCTTCGGATGCGCCATCCTTTATTTCGGTCGGGGAACTGGAGCTGACCAATCAAAACACGCAGGCGTGGCTGAGGAAGGTGGATGAGTTCATTAAAAACGACTCCTGGGATAATACCTGGCTGCAGATGATGCAAATGATCGATATTACCTTAAAGAATCTACAGTACAAACTTAGTAGTAATGTTCATAAAAGAAAGCCGGCATTTGATTTCCTGGTTGTAGGCGCAGGTTTTGCCGGAAGTGTAATTGCAGAAAGGCTGGCCTCGCAATTAAATAAAAAGGTATTGGTTGCCGGGTGAAATATTAATTTACTTCAAACTACTTATATGCTTAGACAAGATACATTGAAAAAAAGAGGAGGAGAGATAACTGATCCGCTTCGATCTGCAACCCGGGATTCAATCCTACCGTTCCCGGAAGAATACCCGGCTAATACCAGGAAACTCGACAGCACTGGCAATAAAAACTTAAACGCACATGAGCTTTTCAATAAATTTACTGCTGATATTATAAAAGGCAATGTCATCTTTACAAGGTAGAAATTCTAAGCCTGGTAAACAAACCCATAATTTTCTTCTACGAGCACGTCCTTCCAGTCAGTGATCAGTTTTTTATAGGCCACGCCTACTGTTGTAATATTGCGATCCAGGTCGAAAAGACCCAATTCATTAATGGTGCCTTTGTCATCGCGCAAAGCAGAATCCCAGTCTACCTGGTGGGTAAGGCTATACCAGGTGAAGCCGATAATAGGTACACCATCATGTTTCAACCGGTGAACATTCGCCCACTGTTTAATCAGCCATTCATTGCAGGACGGCATGCGGATATTAGTCTCCGTGTGCATAATGGGAAGTTTGTACCGCTTGTAATATTGGTTGGTAATCACATAATATCCAAATATTTCGCCAGAGGCCTGTGTAGACCCATCTGCATGTACCAGGTGTTCATTCGTAACATAGTAATCATTACCCATAATACAACGGGCCTTTACCTGGTTATTTCCAAACCACTTAAATTCTTTTTTTGTCATTCCATTCGATAACAGGTATTCATACATTGGCACGTTCAGCGGATAACCATAGGTCAGGTCCAGGGATAGGAATCTTTTTTGATTAAGGAACCTGGCCAGTGGGACAGCAAGGGGGTCCGTAGCATGAAAATATTCGGACGATTCGCTCTGGATAAAACTGGCATCCGGTTGTACCAAAAGAATAGCACGCATTGCCAGTACATTTGCCTTACAAATATTTTTAAGTGCCGTTACAAAAGCCCTGTCTGACCGGAGGCGCTCGTTCCACCATCCATACTGCCCTGAAAACATCGCCGTAATAAAAATTTCATTCACCGGTGTGTATAAATTTAAATGCGGGAACCTTTTTGCAAACGCCCGTGCATATTCAGCAAAATGAGCCGGGAAATCCGGATTTTGAAAATTACCGAGCCAGTCCGGCAGACCGAAATGGCAAAGGTCAACGATGGGGGTTATATTCAACTTGCGCAGATAATTGAAAGTCTCATCAGCAAAGGACCAGTCATATTTGCCCGGGCCTAAATGTGTACTGTAATAGGCCGGGCCATATCTTAAAAACTCTATGCCCATTTCTTTCACCAACTTAAAATCGGTCTTCCACATTGCATAATGATTGCACTTTTCCATCTCATCAACCCTTTTTGTCGTGCCGTCCGGTAATTGTATGGTAGGGTAGCTGTTTTCGATACCTGTGCAAAACATAAACTTGCTTCCAATCATAAAAGTATTTAATATAAAAACGCAAATATTTTCTGAATATTCTCTCGCTCTAATGAAAAAAGTTTCAACTTACGCATATCCTTTATCACGGCATGCTTAAGTTACGGAAATAGATCTTCGGATACCTGGATACTATGCTATTGCTTTAGCAAAATCACACCAAGGTTTTTTACCTGCTGAATGCCACGGAACATTTGGTTTGTCAATAAAAAGATCAAGGGCGTCATTCACTACGTCCGGCATACCGGCGGGCAGGAAATGAACATGAGTTAAAATGGGGGGAGATTGTCTGTTATGCAGCGCCGCAAGTAATTGCTGTGCAAGATTATCTGTGTCACCGGGGCCAAAAAAAGCAATTGTCCTGGTAGCCAACACCTCCGGGAGAGATCCCCAAACGGCAATTTCCCGCCCTGGTTTTTCATTTGCAAAAAGGTTCATAGCCGTCACCGGATCACACCAATTATTTTTGCAACGATCATTTTCATTCATCACCCGATCGGCCGAAAATACAGCAATGGGACCTGGTGCATTTTACATTGTTCTGCAAGCAGGCCTGATTCGCTGTCATCCTGGAAACAATTAGCAGGTATTTCAGTTTCCGCGTCGGTTGTGCATTCATGTTCACTGATTTGAATAACAACATGTGGGCCTAATTTTTTCCAGTGTAAGACTAACGGCCTCTTTTTTTGTAACAACTATTGAAATTACAAAGAAAGGTTAGTGCTTTTTCAACCGTAAATGTGATCATCTCCTTATGGCGCTGGTTTTCCTTTTGGTTGTCTCCAAACGGATGTACAACACCCTTAATTCTGACGTATTTCCGGCGTCAAAATAAGTTTTTGATGTTCCTTGATGCTCAAAGAGTATAACGCTACAGAGACTAAGGTCTAAGTCTTGTTACGTTCATACAATCAATAACAGGCCCGAAAATCTCGTGGCGATTTAAGCACATTTCTGCAATATTGTCAAATTAGAATCAAAATACGCTCGGAATCTTCGGAAGAAAGTGTCGGCCTGCCAGCGGGCCTACCAGGCCATTTTTGAGGGATATTAAAAAAGCCCAGAATCCGCGTTACACTTACATTCTGAGCTTTTGATATTGTGGTGTGGGCCGGGATTAAATTTTTTTATCATATTTAATCAATTGAGTTAAAAGTAATTAAGACAAGCGTAATTTGCAATCCCGGCTTTACTCTCTTTAACTCTTAACGTTAAGTTTCGACAATCTGTCCGGCCTACTGGTAGGCCAGCAAAGTTGAGCTATCGAGATATTTGTACTATCGTAGTCGCTGAACGGGCTAGTCTGATGAGATACCTATAATATATACCCCATGGATATATTGATATTGAAATATGGCTCGGAGTTGATTTTCGCACAAAAGGTTCCGGAGGTTTAATATTTCTTATAAGTTTATGGTCAGACTTTACAAATACAGCTACTACTCGTTAACGATATAATTGATTATAATTATTATTGTGTTTACTTACTATACTGCGGTTATAGGTGATTCGAGTCAAGAATTGTATATTGATAGATCGGATTTTGACATTTGGCCCCTTAAGTATTACTTAAGCATTTTGAAATATAAAGTAAATTCAGTTTTGGCTCTTAGCTTTTTGTAGCTGTTCTTCAAAGATTTCTGGCGATATTATTCCTGCATTTAAAAAGTCACGGTCACTTTCGTTGCGATCAAACGCAATAACTTCTAACTCATATTTGTAGTTTTGCTGTTCTTGAGAAATGGACCTTACAATAGTATGGGTATAGTCTTCGGCTAATTTTCCGAAGATTTGTATTTCAGTATTATCCGCCTTCAACTCGTTCATTTGATAGAAAAAGGGAAATTTCACTTGATGTGCCTTCAAAAACTCGATTGTATTGTCAAAAATAACTTTAGTTCTGCCTTCGACTGCACCTTTGTTATCTTGAGTAAATGCCATCTTAATTCCTTCCTCATAATGTTGGGTAATTAAGATTCTACCGCTAAATAGTCGAAGTGCATGTCCTTGCTGTTTAATCTCTCCATCCTGAGATTTGAAGGGTATATCATATAGCAAAGTATATTTTTGAAGTAGAGGATTGATATCACCTAAAGTTCTAGCATAATTAATTGAGGAAATATCTAATTCGCAACCGGCCCAACTCATGGCTTCCGCTTTCAAATGTGCATCAATCAATGCCTTTCCGTAAATCATATTAAGCATGTACCGTCCGCCTCGTAAGTTTTCAGAGTCGAATGGTTTGAACGAAATATCTCCATAGACAATGCAACCCCTGCTTGGAAAATCTTGCGTTACATTAAAATTATTATAATTGTACGCTACTTTTAGTATTTCTTCGAAGTCTTGCAATGTGTTCGCATTTGTCCAAAGAATAACTGTATCTGAAAATGTGAGGCAATTTAGCGTTGAGTGACCACGACATAGGACTTCATTTTTAACGGAAAATTGAAAATAGATGTATTCAGTAAATGTATGGTTAGACTGAAAGTATTCGGATCCAGACGACTTTTGTGAAATCCTAAAAGTCACAGCTAATGGCCAAAATCAATTTTAATTTTTAGTTATAGTGGCCTGGACAGGATGTTGATATCTTGCCGACTTGCTTAAAGTGTAGCTTTATACTTTTAGTACTTGCTTTAAATTCAAGCCATGAAGCAGACATCTTTGTCGAATTCCATATTACCTACTGATTTAACTACGGCAGTTCAAAATCGATCAATCAGCATGTGAACCAGTTACCAGGTAGAAATGTCGTAACGACTTTGGAGATAGTTTTTGGTAGCACGGGTTGATAGTATAACAAATCAACACGCTGAAAATCGAAAAAGCGATGGCTGCTTTTAAAATAAAAAGACTTTTTTGATTTCACTACATCTATTGCTTTCCGGTTAGATGCAAAATTTAAAATATCTACCTGCTTCTGCTGATAACACAGCAGCAATGAAATTCAGAACGCCAGCAGGTAACAAAGCCAGCTACAGGACTCATCATAATTTAAATATCTTTTCCAGGCATGACCTTTTGGTTTAAAAATATTTATTGACTTTGAATAGGCTATTTTTTTTCTAAAATATTTCGGCCGAGTAGACGCTTTTTGTATTCATTATATTTTTTATTTGGGGTTAGGCCGGCTTCTTTTCGGTTTTAATTTTCTCTTCTTATCGTTCCAACAATGCAAGCATAAAAATGCTCCCTATAATTTCAAATATTACACGTATTTTTGAATAAATATAGCACGTGTTATGAATACAAAATTAACCTTGACAATAGAAGAGAAAGTGATAGATTCTGCGAAACAATACGCACAAAGAAAGGGCAAGAGTCTATCACATATCGTCGAAAACTATTTAATGTCAATTACGTCAAAAGAAATTAGTGATGAGTCAATTTCGCCTAAGGTATTAAAACTCATGGGTGTTATAAAACTACCCGAAGATTTTAATTATAAAAAAGAATTAGGAACTATAATATCGAAAAAATACAAGTAATGAAAAATATTTTTTTAGATACTAATGTAGTTATAGACTTCTTGGCAGATCGTAGACCATTTTCATTATTGGCAGCTCAACTATTCAATTATTCTTTGCAAGGAAAAATAAAAGTTTATATATCTGCAGTCTCCTACAATAATATCTATTATATCTTACGACAATCCTTGACCCGAACTGAAACAATTAAACTCTTAGATGGTTTATCGGAAATGACTGAAATAGCAGATGTGACAAAGGGGATAATTAAAACATCTTTGAAAACGGATTTCAAGGACTTTGAGGACGCTATCCAATATAATTGTGCTTTAAGTATTAATAAGCTGGATTTTATTGTGACTCGAGACACAAAAGATTTCAAAAATAGTACTTTGCCTGTGTTAACACCTGAAGAAGCAATTAGCTCGCTGGAAAATGCCAGCAGGTAACAATGGGCGCAATTTTCTGAGTCTGTAAAGAATAAACTTCTTAGTAAATAGGAAAAGAATGCGAAATGAATAGTTCTGACTAAAATGGAATTTTGTTACAGTGTTACAGAAATTATATTTAGACTTTTTTACACACAAATAATATTCATTACTAGGTGGAGGTAAAGATATTCAAGAAAAAAAAGCAAAGATTTGGCTTCTTAAAGCGAGGCTATTTATTTGCATTTTTGTTTTCACTAATCATATCTGTAGGAGGCGTATTTAAAAGCCACACTTTTTTTAAGGGGAATATTCTTTACCACAGAGATCACAAAGGTCTGCTGATATCTGCAGTTGTAATATTTATGGGAATGTCTATTGTGACTTATTTACTTGCCAGATGGTACTATAAAAGCAAGAAGAAGAGCATGCATTTCTTAGACGCAAATATAGGGGTTAGCTAGGCTACTTCCTTACTTTATAGCTTTCAAGGTTCGTACAATAGCAACCTTTACACAATAAAACTGCGCCCAAAAATGCAACCTTATGACGACACCGACTGATCATACAAAACTTATTGACTTATTAAACACAGCTGAAAAGTTAGCAAGTTAATTTCAAGGCGGTTACCCCTGACAATTTTTATCAACAGAAGAATTTCATCAAGCATTGTTTGACAGTATCAACAAATTCAAACAAGGCGGCAAAACGCAACTTGACAAATTTCATATCTGGTTTTTGCCTACTTCCTGCTGGGATGATTTTGTCGGAAAGGACGGACAAGATTTAGCAAACGAAATCAGTCGACTTTTAGGATCAATGACAAAGGCACAATGAAACTTGAAAATAATTGACGACAAAAAACTCTTGAAAATCTGGAGAAAGAATATTGGGAAAATCCAGACAATGACAGCCATTTAGTAAGACGTTGTCACGAACTTAGAAAACTTCCGTTGGACAAGTTTACAACAGAAGATCTAAGAATATGATTGGGCAACAAATTAGTTTGGACTACTTAATTCCGTTGACACTTCGAGTTTTGGAAACTGACTTGTTTGCAGAAGGTAATTTTTTGAAGGTGACCTTTTAAAAAATGTTTTGGCTATTAAGTCTGACTTTTGGAATAACAATAAAAATTATTGGGTAACTCTTGACAATCTAGTAAAAGACAGACGAGACGAAATTGATCTGCATAAGTTTGACACGACCAACTTCGACAAAAGCATTCACAGACATTGATCAAAAGGTATGCACACAACAATGCTACCTTACAACCAGTACTATAATTGAGACAACCATTTAAAACCATATTAATTTCTGTCATTGGACTTTTCTTTTCGTATCAAACTATTAAACAAGTTGACCACGAGATGATTTTTGATGATGAACAAAATCATATTTATGGGTTTGTTGCAATTTGCATTTTTATCGTTGTTTTACTTTTTGACATTAGACAATTCAAGAAATCAAAAAAATGGGCTTCATTCACATCATCAGTCATCGGGTTGACAATTGCCTTTGGACTTTTTACGACACTTTATATCCTTAAACAAAGAGACAATTCGCCATCAAAAATTTATTGCGTAACAAAAATGAATGACTTCAATGGTATTTCAATTGACTTTAGAGAAGACGGAACTTACAAATTAACAAGTTGGAGTTTAGGTGCTGACATTTATCGTGGAAAATATAAAATAAAGGATAGTATCATAACAATTGACAAATCAAAAATTGAAAATGCTATTACAAGTAAAAGGTTTGTAATTAGACAAGATGGAGAAATTGACAGTAGTGGAATTCAAGAAAAATCAGTTTATCAAATTGATGACCAAGGACAACTAATAAAACAATCTGTTGACTTTAGAGTAATTGACAAGAAGAAGACCAAATAGAAAAGGCAGCAGCCAACAAAAGCTGCCAATGATGGATGGTCGATACAGATCGGCGCGATGTGGAACATTTTAATGCATTTTCAATTTGCGCTAGTGTTAAGTTAAATGTATTATGACGTATTAGTTGTATATTTGGAAAACTTTTCAAATGGTGATACGTTATACGATCAAACTAATTAAATCCGAAGTAGAAGAACTACAGGTAATAATAAACAAGGGTTCACATACTTCTCAAACATTCCGGGCTGCTTATATCCTTTTGAATTGTGATGAAGGGGAATATTCGGATAAAGTAACCAATGAACAAATAAGTAAAGTTTTGAAAGTCGGAATGCGCACAATTGACCGGATAAAGAAACAATTTATAGAAGAAGGCATGGAAGCTGTTTTAGAGCGCCGCCCTACTACCCGGGTTTATGATATAAAAGCGGATGGTGATATGGAGGCTAAATTAGTAACCCTTTGTTGTAGTGAACCACCCAAAGGCTTTTCAAAATGGTCACTACGGTTGCTGGCAGATAAGATGGTGGAATTAAAATATGTAGAAAGCATCTCACATGTAACGGTAAGATCGGTTTTAAAAAAAATGAACTTAAGCCCTGGAAAGTAAAAGGCTGGGTGATTGCTCCTGATAAGAACAGTGCATTTGTAGCGAACATGGAAAAGGTATTAGATGTATACAAAGAGCCGTACAATGCTGCATTTCCAGTCATTTGTATGGATGAGTCTCCCAAGCAATTGATAGAAGAAGGAAAACCGTCTGTTCCGATGAAACCAGGTCAGGATGCAAGGGTGGATTATGAGTATGTAAGGCATGGTGTAGTCAATATATTTATGGCCAATGAACCATTGGTAGGAAAGCGTTACGTACAGGTAACAGAATTTAAAACCAAAAAAGACTGGGCTAAATTTGTAAAAAGAATTGCTGATGAATGGTATCCAAAAGCAAAGAAGATAAAATTAGTAATGGACAATTTTAAGACACATGATGCTTCGGCTTTTTATGAAACATTTGAACCAGCAGAAGCAAAAAGGCTTTGGGACAGATTTGAATTCGTGTTTACCCCTAAACATGGAAGTTGGTTAAATATGGCGGAAATAGAATTACACGTATTAAATGGTCAATGTCTAAATAGACATATATCGACGATAGAAAAAATTAACGAGGAAGTTGATGCCTGGCAAGCAAACAGAAATAATAAAAACAAAAAAATAAATTGGCAGTTCACAAACAAGGAAGCAAGGGTAAAATTAATAAAGCTTTATCCGTCAATTCATGATTAACATAACACTAGTTTGCTTTTCTGGCCGCAGTATTTTCTGCAAATAAAATTGCTGATTTTATTTAATTTTCGGGCAGGTTGTGGGTGGACAAAGGAAAAGTTTTTTGTAAGTAAACAACATTTGCTAATGATGCAGTGACCTCTTTTCTATTTTTAAAACACTATTTCCTGGCAACAGTGGCCGTTATTAAAAAGAACGAGGTTTCGAAATTTATGGCAGTTGCCCCTTAATATATTTTTTTACCACTTTTTACGTCAATACGTGCCGGAAAGCTGCGTTGTTTAATATTTGTAGCTTGCTGGTTGAATGAGTGGCAGTCTACATTTCCTATTTCAGATAATTAGATTTGTTACCAGTAGCACAAACATCTTTGTCGAATTCCATATTACCTACTGATTTAACTACGGCAGTTCAAAATCGATCAATCAGCATGTGAACCAGTTACCAGAAAGAAATGTCGTAACGACTTTGGAAATAGTTTTTGGTAGCACGGGTTGAAAGTATAACAAATCAACACGCTGAAAATCGAAAAAGCGATGACTGCTTTTAAAAGGAAAAGACTTTTTTGGTTTCACTACATTTATTGCTTTCCAATTAGATGAAAAATTTAACATCTCTACCCGCTTCTGCTGATAACATAGCAGCAATGACATTCAGAACGCCAGCAGGTAACAAAGCATTGCCAAAATTTGGGGCAGGACCAGCGAATATTGAACATTTTTGTAAAGCCAAGCATTTTCCGTTTGTGGTCACGCAGGTTAATATCCCAACTATCGGCACTGCGTTCCGTTATGCGCCACCCGGACCAACATTACGCAGGCTAACAGTGACAGAAATTACTTCACTAATGCATTCTCATTTCGCTTTTTCTATGCGTCAATCCCCAGTCAATCATGGCATCAATAACACTAATTATTTTTTTGCCGGATTCGGTTAATTTATATTCTATTAAAACAGGA
>JBDSLD010000051.1:0-28281 GCA_039916545.1 Ferruginibacter sp. | reverse complement strand
AAAATCTCAAGGAACGTAAATGTTTCAGACTTGCTAACCGAACTTGAAAAAACGGGCCAGGTGCATTTTAAAGTAGAACAAACAAAGATCACCGTAGCCAAATAAATTTTAATAAAATTATAAAATGGGTAACCGTTCAAAACTCCTGCCTGGTTTTTTTTTCGCCATTTTAATAGTATGCGCTGCAACTTGTTTAGTTGCACAAGCAAAAGTTGCGTTTCCGTTAAGGCGCAGCGAAAACAGTAGATAAATTATTGAGCAATATCATACTCATGTCCATGCTAAACAATGCGCCCTTCCAGATGGCCGGCAGGCCAATGGGCATGCATTGGTACCACGAATAGCTCTACCGCGATGAGTTTACCTGCGAATATTCACGGACTGTTACCTAAAACCTCACAGGTTTCAAAAACCTGTAGGTCTGTGAAAAGTTTACAGGTGGGTACATGAAAAGAAAATAGCTTTTTAAAGTTGCCCTTCAGCTGTCGGTCAGAAGACGCAACAGCGGCGTGTCGGGATGGTTGATGTTGTTAAAGAGCAAGTAGCCAGAAAAAAAAAGCCTGCTACTCAGCTCGCAGTTGTTATGTCTCCTGACCAGCAACCGAAGTCAGGCTTCTAAAAGTGGGTTGCATATCAGCGATCCCGCAGTTATTTAATAGTGTTATGGGAAAATATTTGGCTGTTCATTTGGAGACGCAACAGCGGTCCAACGGGATAGGTTGACTCCGCTGAATGAATTGCTAGCGAGCGTCCAGCCAACGATTACCCCTTCTTAACGATCCCCAACATATCCGAGAGCAGAAATTTCCTAAGTGTTTTAAGCTTGTTCGTATTTATCAGGTCAACATTGCATTTCAATAATTCTGTCCAAACGGTTTTGTTTTCGGGAGATCCCCATAAACGAACCTTTCGCCCGTTTTTATGGGCCTGTGCCACATAATAGGTCAGCCGCTGAATATCTCCGTCCGTAATACTTCCTTTGCCTTTCCACTTTACCAGGTTGGAATACTTACAACTGGCGATGGGATAAATATTGATAGTTGAATCAGTTCCGGCCTGCCGCAGGTCCTCATCCATAAATACCAGGCGGTTACCATTGCAATTGATCAGATCGTAGGGTTTATGGCCAGTGATGACAACAGTCACATTTCTCAAAGTAAGTGAGCCATCCTGGTATGCCGACAATATCGACTTATATTTTTCCAGCAATACGATGAGTGCCGCGTAAGTTTTGTTGGCATCAGACTTAATATCGATCATCAGCGTTAGCGGCGGCTGTATTGTTTTTTGCTGGCTCTCGTCTTTTTCCTTGTTCTCTAAATAAGCCAATAATGGTTTAAAATAAAGTTCCTCCAGTGTTCTTTTCTTTTTAAGGCAAGGTAATATGTGGGCTACAATCAGCTTGTCATTTCTCAGGAAAATATCTGCCTCAATATAAGTGAAGCCGTTATTCAGGGCATCCAGCAACGGCCTTTTATGCCGGTAATCATTGTGCGCATAAGCATTTGGAAGAATAAAATTTTGGGCGTGTACAGCATTGACAAATAAAAAAAGAGCAAAAACGAGCAGCTTAGCAATCTTTGAACATATCATAGTACTGTAATAAATTTAAACGAACATAGTGTTTTAGCTGCGCAAGCAACAGATTCGATCCGTCAATAACATTAAAATAACCTATGTGATCCGCAGCAATTTTATTTCATCCTATCAGTAACGAAAAGCATGCTTTTTTATTACGGCGAATAAAAGATTTTCAATTACAAAAGACGTTTCCATAGTGAGCTCAGCAGCTGGAAAAGCTGTTTGATCGGCCAGGTCAAAAATTAAATCCATTTAAAATCAATTAAACAGATTTATGCTGCATTTGCATTTGGTGAGGAATGCAAGGATATCGCTGGTGTATCAATTTGCCTCGATGCCCACATATGCCTGTGCCGGTGTCATTTAATATAGAAAGTAAAATAATATATAAAATGATGCGGCGTGATTAAAACAATGCAATAGTTTCGCTGATAAGTTCCTTTAAACAGGGCTGGATTCTTTACTAATAATGCAAAACCAACAGATGAATAAACTAACAGTAACGATCGGCATCATCCTGCTATTAAACGCCAGTGCCCGGTGCCAGTTGCCACCTGTTTTCGACGCCGGCCGGGCTGCCCAGGCGGTGTCTACGCCGACAACAAGAAAATATTTATCTCCCGTAAAAATTGTGTGGCAGTCTGCGACCGATAGCAGTATTGTAAATTCAAAACGGTTATTGCTGCCGGGTAACGGACAGGCAGATCTTGCCAACTCAAATATGTGTGTGCTGAAAAGTGGCAATACAACTCATCCATCCATGGTGCTTGATTACGGAAAAGAATTGCATGGCGGACTACAGATCATTACAGGTATGTATCCCGGCAATAAGCCGGTAAAACTAAGGGTGCGTTTTGGTGAATCTGTCAGCGAGACAATGAGCGAAATTGAGCCAAAACAAAATGCCACCAATGATCACGCCATGCGTGATGAAATTGTGCAGGTACCCTGGCTCGGCAAACTCGAGATCGGCAACACCGGATTCCGGTTTGTGCGCATCGACCTGCTGGATGACAATACGGAATTACAAATAAAAGAAGTTCGCGCTATTTTTATTTACCGCGATATTCCTTACCTGGGTTCCTTCCATTGCAGTGATACCCTGCTGAATAATATCTGGCTCACCGGGGCATACACAGTTCACCTTAATATGCAGGATTATTTGTGGGACGGTATCAAACGCGACCGCCTGGTATGGATCGGCGATATGCATCCCGAAACCTCTACCATCAGCGCGGTATTCGGTAATAACGAGGTGGTGACAAAAAGCCTTGATCTTTCCCGCGACATTACGCCGTTGCCACAATATATGAATGGTATGATATCCTACTCCATGTGGTGGGTGATCATTCATCGTGACTGGTATATGCATACCGGTGACCTGAAATATTTGCGGGAGCAAAAAACTTATCTGGCCGGATTGCTCACACAACTTTCTACAAAAATAGATGCCAATAACAGCGAGGCGCTTGATGGGGGTGGCCGTTTTTTAGACTGGCCCTCAAGTGAATACCCAAAAGCCGTACACGCAGGCCTGCAGGCAATGTTGATATTGACTTTAGAGGCCGGAGCCGAATTGTCTGTTATCCTGAACGATAATGCCACAGCTCAAACATGCCGGGATGCCGTTGCCAGACTTCGTAAATATATACCGGATGTTAACAATTCCAAACAAGCCGCAGCCTTGCTGGCGTTGGCAGGTTTAATGCCGGCTGCAAAAGCCAATACAGATGTGCTTGCAGTGAACGGGGCACATAACTTTTCCACTTTTTATGGCTACTACATGCTCCAGGCAAAGGCCATGGCGGGCGACTACCAGGGCGCGATCGATAACATAAAAGAGTACTGGGGTGCCATGCTGAAACTGGGCGCCACTACGTTCTGGGAAGATTTCAATCTTGACTGGCTGCCCAATGCATCGCAAATAGATGCCGTGGTAAAACCTGGACAGAAAGACATTCATGGCGACTATGGTGCTTACTGTTATATTGGTTTCAGGCATAGCCTCTGCCATGGCTGGGCATCCGGTCCAACGCCATGGCTTACTGAGCACGTACTGGGAATAAAAGTGTTGAAGCCAGGTTGTAAAGTAATAAAGATAGAACCGCACCTGGGTGACCTTTCATTTGCTGAAGGAACATTTCCAACGCCGTATGGGTTGGTAAAAATTAAGCATGTAAAACAGGCAAATGGGAAAATAACATCTACTATCAGCGGACCTAAAGAGGTAACCATTGTCAGGTAGCCAGGTCTATTGTACCATTTTGAACGCTGTTCTACAGGCATTCAATTGAAAATTACAGGCTCAATTTAATGGGCATTCCATTAGCTTTATTTCAAATAAAATTTTATGCGGCCAATATTACTTTTTCTTGTTGGAATGTTTTTCTTTGGCGCGTTAACAGCGCAAACCACGCCCGGTACAAAGAAGCTTGATTCCGTATTGACATTGCTTTATAAAACCGGGCGCTTTAATGGTACCATTCTTTATGCCGAAAAAGGGAAGGTCGTTTATAAAAAGGCCTTTGGAGTAATTGATTACCGCACCAACCAGCCACTATCTACAACTTCTTCTTTTAACCTTGCATCGGTTACCAAACAATTTATTTGTATGGGCATCATGCTGCTAAAGGAGCAAGGCAAATTGCAATTTGATGATGACTGTAAAAAGTATATTCCCGAACTTACTTACGACAGTATTACCATCCGAAACCTGATGACGCATACATCGGGTATTCCGGAATACTTTGATGTTTTTCAACGGTACAAGGGCCCGCTGGATACCCTGACCAATGAAAAGATGATAACATTATTTTCAAATCATCCACCACCGCTTGATTTTGCTACCGGAACAAAATGGAATTATTGCAATACCAATTATGTGTTGCTGGTTAGTATCATTGAACGCATCAGCAAAGAACCGATCGATGTATTTGTAAGAAAAAATATTACTTCGCCGCTGGGGTTGAAAGACACTTATGTGTACCAGGTGTTAATGCCTTCGGTTCCATCCAATCATGTGTATGGTTTTAAAGAGACGGGTGAAAAAAGAAGGTTAAATGACCTCACTGTTTTCGATGGCATTGTTGGCGATGGCAATATCTATTCCTCGGTAGAGGACCTGTACAAATGGGAACAAAGTCTGGCCACAGAAAAACTTATAAAGAAAGAAACCATGGCACAGGCTTTTGAGCCGGTCAAATTAAAAGATGGTACAACTTATCCATATGGCTTCGGTTGGTTCATTGACAATGAAAAAGAACAGCAATATTCTCATACCGGCGGCTGGGCAGGGTTCGTCAATCTCATTTACCGGGATGTAAAGAGCAAGCGCACAATTATCGCGTTAAGCAGTGGCAGCAGCGGTTTTGCCAACCGCATCGCCAGGAATTTTATAAAAGGAATGCCATTAGAAGTAACGGATGGATTTCTAATAAAGAATGTACAACTGATCGACGGCACCGGCACTCCGGCTAAAAATGCGTCCGTAAGAATACAGGGAAGAAGTATAGTCGCAACAGGAGATCTGCAGCCCTTCGCAGACGAAACAGTCATTGATGGAGAAGGGAAGATACTGGCTCCCGGATTTATAGATAGTCATAGCCACCTCAACGGATCATTGTCAAAATACCCTGAAGCACTCGCTGCTTTGAACCAGGGAATCACAACTATTGTTGCCGGGCAGGATGGCGATGGCGATTTTGTCGACAGCATAAAGGCTGCACTAAAAAAAATCCCCGCAGCCATTAATGTTGCAACCTACACGGGTCATACCAGCCTGAGGTCATTGGCGATCGCGCCAGGTGAATTAAACAGGGCTGCCACAAAAGAAGAACTGGAAAAGATGAAAACAATACTCCGGCAGGAACTGCAAAAAGGTTCCCTGGGTTTATCTACCGGGTTGGAATACGAAGAAGCTTTTTACAGCAGCCGAGATGAAGTGATCGGATTAGCCAAAGTAACGGCTGCCGAAAAAGGCCGGTACATCAGTCACATACGGAGTGAGGACATTACTATGGAGGATGCGATCGATGAACTGATCAACATCGGCAGGGAGGCAAAGATAGCGGTACAGATATCGCACATCAAGCTTGCGTTAAAAGATGATTGGGGAACGGCCCCGCAATTGCTGGCAACATTACAAAGAGCAAGGGCGGAAGGGATAGACGTGACAGCCGATTGTTATCCTTATGATTTCTGGAACAGTACGTTGAGGGTGTTATTTCCAAAAAAAGACTTTACCAGTTTGGCCGGCGCCACTTTCGCAACGGAACATTTGTTCGATCCGCAGGGATCGGTATTAGTTAGGTATTTACCTGATAGCAATTACAAAGGGAAGACCATAGCTGCCATCGCTAAGATGAGAAATGAGACCGCTGCGCAAACTCTTCTGTTCCTGGTTGCTGCCGCTGCCAAATATGAAAAACAATATCCCGGCAGGGGTGCAGAAACAGTGATGGGCAAGTCGATGTCGGATGCCGATATCATCAATTTTCTTAGCTGGCCACATACGAATATTTGCTCCGATGGTGCAAATGGGGGGCATCCCAGGGGATACGGAAGTTTTACCAGGGTACTGAGCAGGTATGTAAAAGAGAAAAAGATAATGAGCTGGGAACAGGCAATAAATAAAATGACTGCGATGACGGCTGAACATACCGGCATCACCAACCGGGGCATCATTGCACCAGGTTATTTTGCGGACCTTGTGCTCATTGATCCTGCTACGATAAAAGATAATGCGGGTATCGATGATCCGGCGGCATTATCTGATGGCATTTTAAAAGTATGGGTAAATGGCGTGCTTGTTTACGCGGATAAAACTTCTTTAAAAAAATACCCCGGAGAATTTATCGGCAGGTAATCGTTTTTTAGATTTAACAACCAATTTAAATGACAATCATAGAGAAACCTAAAGCCATTGTTTTAACAGATGGTTTGTTACATGATGCTGATGCCAAAACTGCGCATGGCCTTATCCGTGGGACCGACCGCTACGAGATCGTTGCAGTAATTGATAGTGTTCATGCCGGAAAAGATGCAGGCGAAATATTAGATGGGATTAACCGCAATATTCCTGTGCTGGCCACCGCCGCCGCTGCCGTTGATGCCATTCCCGGAATTGCTTATTGCATCATCGGTATTGCGACCATTGGTGGTATTCTCCCGGCACATTTTATACCGATCATAAAATCCTGCATTAATAAAAAAATCTCTATTGTCAACGGGTTACATGACCTGTTATGGGATATTCCTGAACTGGTTTCATTGGCAAACGATCACCAGGTTGAATTGATAGACATCAGGAAACCGAAGAATAAAAAAGACCTTCATTTTTGGAATGGTGAGATATTTACTGTTGAACCGCCGGTAATTGCAGTCATCGGTACGGATTGCGCCCTGGGAAAAAGGACTACTTGTCGCCTGGTAAAGCAAGCCTGCATTAACGCCGGCATTAATACACAGATGATCTACACCGGCCAGACGGGTTGGCTCCAGGGTGGGCAGTATGGATTTATTTTTGATTCGACACTAAATGATTTTATCTCGGGCGAACTGGAGCATGCAATTGTTTCCTGCTGGAAGGAAACAAATGCCGGTGTTATATTAATTGAAGGACAATCTGCTTTAAGAAACCCCAGTGGCCCCTGCGGCAGTGAATTGCTGGTGTCTGGCAATGCCAAACAGGTGATCATTGTGCATGCGCCTAAACGAAAATATTACGAACACCTGGCTGAGTGGGGAAGCATTCATTCCATTTCATCCGAAATTGAACTTGTTAAAATGTATGGATCAACAGTGATAGCAGTGGCCCTGAATACGGAAGAATGTTCAATGGAAGAAGCGTTGGAATTTCAAAAAACTTACGAGGCTGAACTTTGCATACCCGTGCTGTTGCCGTTGCAACAGGGAGTAGAAAAAATTGTTCCTGTTATCAGGTCCCTTATAAAAATTAAAGCATGAAGATCAGGTCCGTAAAAGCATGGCTGCAAAGGATTCCATTGACAAAGCCCTATACGATAGCATACAAAACGACTGATGATACAGAAATTGTTTTCTTTGAAATAATGTTGGAGAATGGTATCACCGGCATCGGTGCTTCCAACCCTTTTGCGGAGGTGGTAGGGGAGACGCCTGCCGTTACCCTGGCAAATCTGCAACAGGATTTTATACAGGAACTAACAGGAAGGGATATCCGTCATTTCAATCAATTGATCGATGAAGCCCTACTAAAATTTCCGCACTTACCGGGCACTATTGCAGCGATCGATATTGCATTGCATGATGCTTTTTGCAAATTCCTAAATATACCTGTTGTTGACCTGTACGGCCGCAAGATAGCAACGTTACCGACGTCTTTTACAATTGGTATAAAAGAACAAACTGCCGAGATGCTCGAAGAAGCGAAGGCAATTTTTTTGGCCGGGTTTAAAATAATTAAATTAAAAACGGGTCTTGATGTAGAGCAGGATATTGAAAGAGTTAGCAAACTCGCGGAAGAGTTTGGTGGTAAAATGCTGATAAGAGTAGATGCCAACCAGGGCTACGATCTTACCCGGTTAAAACATTTCATTCAACAAACAAAAAAGCTTGCCATAGAATTAATCGAACAGCCACTTCCGGTTGGAGAAGAAAAAGGATTGGCTACTTTAGATTTACCGGAGCGAAAATCACTAACAGCTGATGAGTCGCTGATCGATGCTGCGTCGGCACTGCGACTTGCTTATTCACCCCAGCCTTTTGGTATCTTCAATATCAAACTGATGAAAAGTGGTGGCATCAGGGGCTCCAGGGAAATTGCCCTCATAGCTGCCAATGCTGGTATAGATCTTTTCTGGGGTTGTAATGATGAAAGTATAGTCAGCATCACAGCCGCGTTGCATGCAGCGTATAGTTGCGCCAACACAAAATACCTCGACCTTGATGGAAGTTTTGATCTCGCCAGCGACCTGGTATCCGGTGGGTTTACAGTGAAAGATGGTTACATGTATTGCAGCAATGAAGCAGGATTAGGATTGCATAGAAAATGATTTTTCAATAAGGACCGGGCTTGCTTCTGCCCATTGCCTGTTTGGGCAATCGAATGATGCGCAACCGCAAGGGCGCTCCTGCATAGTCCCACCTGGCAATGGTGGTTACAACTAGGCAGCAATCCTTTCAACCGGTGTTATTCTGAATTCTTTTTTATGGTTATTCCGCAACACACCTACATATTGAAACATCCCTATTTTATCATGTGTCAATAATTTATAAAGCTGGTCTGCTGTTTCGATCATGGTGTCATTTAATGAAAAAAGGATATCGCCACTTAAGATGCCAGCTTTGTCCGCTGGACTTTGGGGCTGTATTTTTGTAATAAAAAGTGCCCGGTGGTTGGCCACTTGCGCCACTGTTCTTAATTTGGGGACAAGATCTATTTGCTGTAATTCAAATCCCAGGTAGGCGCGTTTTACTTTTCCGAAACGCATCAGCTGGCTGGCGATTTCTTTAGCGGTATTGATGCTTACAGAAAAACAAAGTCCCTGTGCGCCATTGATGATTGCTGTATTGACACCAACCACTTCACCATCGGAATTGATTAGCGGGCCACCGGAATTTCCCGGGTTCAAAGCCGCATCCGTCTGGATCATGCAATCGACCATATTTCCGCTGAAGCTCTGCATTGTCCTACCCAAAGCACTAACGATACCTGCCGTAACTGTATGCTGAAAACCCAATGGATTACCGATTGCAATAACGAGCTGTCCTACTTTTAGTGCATCCGAATCGCCCAGCATTGCCGGTGTGAAATCATTCGACGATATTTTTAAAATGGCCAGGTCGATCACGGTATCTTCTCCCACCAATTCCGCATTGCAGGTAGCGCCGTCATGTAACACTACCCTCAATTTTTTTGCCTTGTGCACCACGTGGCTATTGGTGAAAAGGTAACCGTCCGAGGAGATCATAAACCCGGATCCGCTGCCATCAGCTACTTCCTTATTGTTTTTAAAATTGATCCTTTCGATTTTAACAACGGCATATTTAACTGTCTCAACTGCCTTAATTATTGTTTCTGAAAATGCGTCCATATTTATCCACCATCAAATTGTAATCCCTATTATTTTTATGGACTTTATGGCTGAATAAATACGCCCGGGTGAAAATTTGACATACTACAGGACGTTGGATATCCTTCCAAAATGTCTCTGTAGATTGTTGCATAAACCTTGGTGCATTTACATTTGCCTGTCGGCAGATTTTTGTTTTATCCTTTTAAAAATAAAAAGTTTACAATGTAAAGTCCTTAATTTTGTTTTACCTTTCATGTATTCAACCACCAATTCTTGCCCGATTATTTGCTATATAATGTGAAAGAACTGCTTGTTAAAGTTGCTGCGGGCGATGAGGCCGCCTTCGCACAACTGTTTAAAATGCATGCCAGCCAGTTGGGCGGTTTCATCCTGCGCATCACCGAATCAGAACAACTTACCCAGGAAATAGTACAGGATGTATTTTTAAAAATATGGGTCAAACGTGCCTCGCTGGCGGATTTGCACTGCTTTAAAGCGTACCTGCTGGTGATTGCAAAAAATCATGCTTTCAATTGCCTGAAGCAAATCGCAAGAGAAAAAAGCCGTAAAAAAGAATGGGTAAATATCATGTTGCACAATGCTGTAAATAATGCCGACGAACCTGAAACAATTGATAACGCCCATGTAATTGATGAAGCGGTTGAACTACTTCCCCCGCAACAAAAGAAAGTATATACATTAAGCCGGCAGAACGGCATGAAACAGGAAGAAATAGCCAGGGAGCTAAATGTATCTCTTGAAACAGTTAAAAAGCACATGGTCCTGGCATTGCGGTTTTTGAAAAATTATGTCCGCACGCATATCGAACTTTTTATAATTTTTACCGCTGTTTTCTGCAAAGAGTAAAAATTCTAAAAAAAGTGTCCTTTCCATTACCTCTTTTTTTTATTTGAGTTGTCTGGTATTTGAAGTGCCATAGTAATTTATAAAAAAATTTATTATCGTCACTGAATTTTATCATGGACAATCCACGGCTAACTTATTTATTCCAGGTTTATTTTAATAAAACGGCTTCTCCAACCGAGCGGGAAGAATTTATGGAGTTGATTGCATCTAACGAAAATGATGAGCAATTAAAATCTTTATTAGCTGATTCCTGGCAAGAGTTCAACGGGCAAAACCAGGTATTTAATGAAGGTCAGTATGGGGAAATGCTCGCCAATATATTGGAGAAGGGGAATGCCGATAGTCCGGCGCCATTAGCAGTCGCATATAAAAAGAACACAAATTGGTTACGTATTGCCGCTGCGGCTGCCATCTTTTTTATTGCTGCATCCGGCACCTGGTTTTGGTTAAAAAACAGGCAGTCCGAACAAGTGGCTATCCAATCAAAAGTAATATCAGATGACGATAAACAAGCCATTGTGCCGGGCGGCAATAAAGCCGTACTCACGTTGGCAAACGGTACCACCATCGTTTTAGATTCAAGCCTGCAGGGCACTTTAGCCAACCAGGGCAATGCCAGGGTGATGAAATTAAATACCGCAACCCTGGCTTATAACGCAGAAGATATCGCAGCTGGTGAAACAGTTTACAATACGCTTTCTACACCAAGTGGCGGACAATACCAGCTGATCTTACAGGATGGCACCAAAGTTTGGCTCAATGCTTCTTCTTCCATATATTTTCCAACCGTGTTTAAAGGTAAGGAACGTAATGTAACGGTTACGGGTGAAGCTTATTTTGAAGTAGCGAAGAACGCAGCGAAGCCTTTTAAAATATCCGTTGATGATATGAAGGTGCAGGTATTGGGTACGCATTTTAATATTATGGCCTACGGTGACGAAAGTTCTATCAACACAACTTTATTGGAAGGTTCTGTAAAAATATCAAAAGGTTCTTCAAACAAGTTGCTGGTTCCCGGGCAGGAATCCAGGATCAATAAAGCGGGTGATATCAAAATAGTAGCCGCGGAAATTGAAGAAGTGATGGCCTGGAAAAATGGCTGGTTTCAATTCAATGGGTATGATATTGAAAAAGTGATGCGGCAAATTTCGCGGTGGTACAATGTTGATGTTGTATATGAAGGCAAGATACCGCCGGGTCATTTTTCCGGGATAGTGAGCCGTACAAACGACATCTCGCAGGTACTAAAGATCATTCAGGCAGGCGGCGTGCGGTTTAAGATCACAGGAAGAAAAGTGACTGTTTTTTCTTAAGGAAACTCACTGTTTTAAAATAAAATACCTGCTTGCGAATTATTTTTTTATGTAGCGGGCCATTTTGCTTTTGAGAATATCAACGGTGCTTAAACTTTATTTATCCTTCCAATTATAAAATCCAAAACGAATCTTAATTAAAATTTCCAATTCATAATCATCTATCGTAAACTAAAAACAACTGTATAAATTCTACCACGTAAACTTTTCTCACAAATTTAAATGACAGGATTATCCAAAAAAAACCAGGAACGTTTGCGGCGTCCCCGGCGAATATTTGGGTTTATCCATAATTACAAACGGAATGATTGCTTAATGTTTAAACCAAACTAAACAAAAATATGAAAAAAATGTGTTCCCTGCCATACCGGGCCCCGGTAATGGACGGTATCATCAAAACATTGTTTGTTATGAGACTGACAGCTGTTTTATTAATTGCAGCCTGCCTGCAGGTAAGTGCTAATGGAAACGCGCAAAATATTTCCATCTCACAACGGCAAACCACCCTTGAAAAGGTTTTTAAAGAGATCCACCGACAAGCCGGTTACCAGTTTTTTTACCAGGATGAATTATTTCGCCAGGCGAAAAAGTTTGATATCAGCGTAAAGAATGCCTCTATCGGCCAGGTACTGGACCTCTGTTTTAAGGATCAGCCATTTGATTACGTAATCGAAGACAAAATTATCTCCTTCAGGAAAAAAGCACCTCCGACGGTAGTATTAACCGCTGTTGCTTTGCCGGTTGATACCGTAAGGGAAATATCAGGCAAGATCACGAATGAAAAAGGTGAGCCCGTTAGTTCGGCGACAATAACGGTGCCGGGTACAGGCATTTCAATGGCGGCTTCTTCAACCGGAACATTCACGATACGCGTGCCGGAAAATAAAAACGAACTCGTCATTACCTCTATCGGGTACGAAGAAACAAGGGTTATCATCGGCAGGTCCACAACCCTTGTAATTGTAATGAAGGAGAAGACGACCGCCTCTGATGATATCGTTGTAATTGGTTATGGCGTAACAAAGAAAAGCGACCTGACAGGTTCTGTTGCCACCGTAAATGTAAAAGATGCCGGCGATCGCCAGACACCTGATATCGCTACTTTATTACAAGGTAAAGTAACAGGTGTGGAAGTTAATGCCGGTTCGATACGCATCCGTGGCGTTACCTCTTTTAATAACACAGATCCGCTGGTGGTCATCGATGGTTTCCTTGGCGGAAATCTTTCTACCATCAATCCCAATGACATTGAAAGTATGGAGGTGTTGAAAGACGCTTCATCTACTGCCATCTACGGTTCAAGGGGTGCAAACGGTGTTATTCTTGTCAACACAAAAAGCGGTAAAGCCATACCGTTGAAAGTAAATATCAACATTAACTCGGGGATTGCAACAACAGTAAAAAGACTCAATGTTTTAAATGCCACCCAATACATCGATTATGTGCAGGAGGGCCTTATAAATGCGGGGCAGACAATACCTGATAAACTTAAAACACCGGGTGTGCGCCAGGACATCACCAACTGGCAGGATGAAGTATTAAAGACAGGGCATAGCAATTCAATAGACGTAAACCTTTCCGGCGGTACCAACAAGGCCACCTTTTATGTAAGTCTTGGTTACAAGCATTTCGACGATATAATTATCGGTCCTAAATATGACCAGGTTGCGATCAGGATCAAGAATGATTTCAAATTGAAAAAATGGCTGAAAGTGGGCAGCAACCTAGCTTTTACCTACCGGATGTCGAAAGGTTCTGCACCTGCGGATGTTACTTCAATGCTTACAATGCCTCCTTATATTCCCGTGCTGGACAGCAATAATTATTGGGGCTATGGCAGCATCGTCCGCGCTACTGATTTAGGTGACAATGGCAACCCGGTAGCATCAAGCAGGCTTGCCCACCCCGAATCAAATAACCTGGAATACATGGCTAATATTTATGCCGACATCACGTTCTTCAAGGGCCTGGTTTACCATATCCAAACCGGCGTTACAGGGGCCTTTAACCGCTTTGTAAGATGGGATGATAAATTTAACGACCCCCAGGGCCAGACTGTTGATAACAAGCATATCAACAGTACGACTTATTACATGGACCCTATCCTGGAAAGCTACCTGACCTATACCCGCGACATCGGTAAACATGCATTCAGTTTAATGGCCGGTAACACCTGGCAAAACTTTTCCCAGTTTGGTGGTATTACCATCCAGGGACAGAATTATGCGAATACGGATGTTAGAAATGTATTCAGCGCGGCCAATAGTTCTATCACCAATGAGTACACCGGCACCTATGCTTACGAGTCTTATTTTGGCCGCTTAAATTACCAGTTCAACAATAAATATTTATTGACCGTTAATGCCCGCCGGGATGGTTCACCGCGGTTTGCACCGCAGCATCGCTGGGGTACTTTTCCGTCTGTAGCAGTAGCATGGAAAATGCACGAAGAAAAATTCATCGATGACCTCAATATATTTGATCAGTTGAAATTAAGGGCAAGCTGGGGTATTTCCGGTAATGATGCGATCGGTAATTTCAGGTATATTTCGCAGGTATGGACAAACGGCGTGTACTATCCATTGGGTACTACACCGGCCCTCAACCAGGGAGCTACTATTAAAGACGATGCTTCACAAGGTATCAAATGGGAATCCACTACCTCGAAAACGCTTGGCCTCGATATGGCTTTTTTACGTAACAAGCTCACCGTAACGGCGGAATATTTTATCAAGAATTCCAATGACATATTGTTCGCCGTACCACGGCCTACATCATTGGGTTATGGTTTATTTGTAACAGGCGGAGATGCTATTGTAAATGCTGCAAGCTGTGTCAATAAAGGGTTTGAGCTACAGGTGGGTTACAGGAATAAGATTGGCGCACTGAATTATTCTCTGGATGCCAATTACACACATGTCAATAATAATGTTACCTCGCTTGGATTGGGTCAACCATATCTTGATAATATGTCGCGTACAGATATCGATCATCCGATCGGCTATTTCTATGGATATGTTGCCGATGGAATTTTCCAGAAACAGGCTGATCTGAACGCTGCAAACGAAAGCGCCAGGGCCGCTGCCCTTAAAGCTGACCCTTCGCTAACGCCTGCTCAACTTTCACAGATCTATTACCAGTTACCAGCCACCAGCGCCGGCGATGTCAGGTTCAGGGATTTGAACGGTGATGGAAAAATCTCTGATGACAAAGACAGAACGATGATCGGTAACTCGATCCCGAAGCATTATTATGGCCTGTCTGTTTATATGGATTACAAAGGATTTGACCTGAATGTTTTTTTCCAGGGAATTGCCGGCTCGCAGCTTTTTTATAACGGATACCAAAATACCCGTGGCATGCTGGCTGTAAAAAACCAGGAAACTTATGTACTCGACCGCTGGAAGAGTGAGCAGGAGCCCGGCAATGGTATCGTGCCGCGTGCGATCCTTGGCGACCCTGCACAAAATATCAGGAATTCAACGCTGCAGGTGGAAAGTGGCGCCTACTTCAAATTAAGGCAGTTATCGATTGGCTACAATCTTCCTGAGCGCAGCAATACAAAGGCCGGGTTTGCAAAGTGCAGGATCTATGCCAGCGCTTCTAATGTATTTACGATCACCAAATACACCGGTTACGATCCCGAGTATGGAGGATCTAATTTGAACCGCGGTGTTCAGTGGTTGAATTTTCCCCCGGCAAGATCCTTTTCAGTCGGTCTGCAACTTGGTTTATAATTTATAATTATTAATAATTCTTTTATGAGAAAGATAAAATATATAGCGGCTTACTTACTGATCCAGGGGCTGTTACTCACCTCCTGTACAAAAGATATGCTTGATATAAAAGATGCGAATTCATACAACTACGATACTTATTTTAATTCGCCCAAAGAGATCAGGGAGGGCGCCAATGCGGTGTACGCTGCTTTTTACAATAACAACATGATGGGGTTTGAATGGCCCGAAATGTTTGATGTGCTGGCCAATGAAGCTAACCCGACGCTGCCTGCGCTGGCCAATGAACCTGCGGTGTCTGCCTTGTGGCAATACCAGTTCCAAAATACGAATGGCACCATAGAGCGTTTTTGGAAGATGTTGTATAAAGTGATCCTGCGGTCAAATCTTGTAATTGACAAAGGTGCCGCCTATATCGAAAAAAATGGCGATGACAATGATAAGATAGTGAGCAGAAGCAGGGGAGAAGCTTATTTTTTAAGAGGATACGCGTATTCGCAACTGGCTTTTTATTGGGGCAAAGTTCCGCTCAGGACTTCTTTCGATCAGTCCAATAATGTGAATGCGCCAAGGACCGGAAGTGCGGAGGAAGTTTGGGCAATTGCGGAAGCTGATTTTAAAATGGCACAAACGCTGTTACCGGAATCCTGGGATGCATTAAATGTAGGCAGGGCAACCAGAGGATCAGCTACTGGTTTTCTTGGTAAATTATATCTGTACACAAAAAAATATGCAGAGGCCGATGGGCAGTTTGCAACACTGTCCGGCAAATACAGCCTTTTACCGGGAAATAAATGGGATGACAATTTTGGCGAACAGAATGAAAATAATAGCGAGAGTCTTTTTGAAGTGCAGTTCCATTGGTTTGATGGCAATAACTTATTTGGGCCCCTGGGCCAGCCTGAAGGAAACAATAACCTGGCTTCTACCCAGACGGCCCGGGAACAGTTGTACGGTTTCAATGACTGGGGAAACTGGTTCTTCCCGGAAAGAAGGGTGAATGATTTCGTGTACAATAATGAGAGTGGTGTTTCTTACAAAGATCCGCGGGCCGGGCTCACGTTTTATGGCGGCATCGGTGCTATGGTTTGGTTAACAAAATCTGCCGGAGGCGCTGAACCTTATGATTTTGCTACGCATGGCTATTGGTACAAAAAGAACCAGAACAAAGAATACAAGAGGACCGAAGACAATATGAAAAGCAGCAACAACCTGCGTTTACTTCGTTATGCTGACATACTGTTGATGGATGCAGAATGTAAACTGAACACAGGAAATATTCCAGCCTGTATCGACCTGATCAACCAGGTGAGAACAAGGATCGGGGCGTTTGCTTATACAAAAGCCTATTCACAAACTGAGGCGTTTGACTTGTTGAAAAGAGAAAGGCAATTAGAACTGATGGGAGAACAATCAAGGTACAATGATTTGAAACGCTGGGGTATTTTGATCCAGACAATGAATATAGAAACACAGGCCAATTTTGGCGCGCCACGCTTGCTCGACAAGCATATCATGTTCCCGATACCGTTAGTAGAGATCGATTCAAATGTGGGCCTGGGAGCGGTGGATAATCAATGGAATTAATTAGTTTTTGTTGACGGACCTTATAGTTCTTAAGTTTGTTTCGCCGGCTGGTTATCGCTGTATGGCCAGCTGGCATTTTTACAAAATAGTTGCTGCCTGGGCGTGACATTGTATCGTAGCGAATATGTTTATAGATACTTTGACCTCTCCGGTTCTCAGCAAGCCCCATCGAGTCGCTGTCGGCATACTACAATCATTTATCTCTCGCTTAGTGACAGGCCTCGCCGTTCTGTTGCCAAGCTGTTTGTGGTCTTAATATTTGCCGATAAGTATTTTAGAAGTTTTGTAAGCCCGCAGCATTTTTTTGCGCTGCTTAATATCTTTTTTATAAGGACGGCGAGTTCTGCCGCAAATGCTTTTTCGATGCAAATTATAGCAGTGGCAGAGACTCGCCTGGGGCGTATTGAGAAACTAATTTGCCCGTTATTAATGATATCACCAAAATCCCTCAACCATGAAACAACTCATGCTACTTTTTATATCCGCATCATTTTTTCTACCGCTCATGGCTCAACCTGACGGCTATATTTATCCGAAAGAACCAGCGGTACAACAGAACATGCGTGAGTGGCAGGATTTGAAATTCGGGTTGCTGATGCATTGGGGAACTTACAGCCAGTGGGGTTGCGTAGAAAGCTGGGGACTATGCCCGGAAGAAGACACCACGCAGCGGAACGGGCCGTACAGTACCGACTATTTTACTTACAAAAAGGCATATGAAAATTTGCAGACTACGTTTAACCCGGTAAATTTCGATCCGGAAAAATGGTCGAAGGCCGCCAGTCATGCCGGAATGCGGTATGTTGTATTTACTACCAAGCACCACGATGGATTTTGCATGTTCAACACCAAACAAACCTCTTACAGCATCACTGATAAAAAAACTCCTTTTTCTGTTAATAAAAGAAGCAACATAGCAAAAGAAATTTTTGACGCTTTTAGAAAAAAAGGTTTTAAGACCGGCGCTTATTTTTCAAAACCAGACTGGCACAATGAAAATTACTGGTGGCCCTATTTTCCACCAAAGGACCGCAATGTAAATTATGTACCGGCAGAACATCCGGAGAAATGGGATAAATTTAAAGACTTCACTTACAAGCAGATCGAAGAACTGGTAACAGGTTATGGCAAAATTGATATTTTATGGCTGGATGGTGGCTGGGTGCTGCCTGTCAGGGACAATCCCAAAATAAACCAGGACATTGATATGCCTAAAATTATCGGCATGGCACGCGATCATCAGCCGGGATTGATAGTAGTGGATCGTTGGGGGCCGGCGCAATTTGAAAATTATAAAACACCTGAGCAAACAATACCGGAAAAGCCATTGCCTTATCCCTGGGAGACCTGCATGAGCATGGGAAATTCATGGAGTTATGTGCCGGGTGATACGTATAAGTCCGCTCATCAGTTAGTGCTTTCACTGGTAAAGATCGTATCCCGTGGCGGTAATTTTTTGTTGAACATCGGGCCGGGCCCAACCGGTGAACTGGACCCTGTTGCCTACGACCGGTTAAATGATATCGGTGAATGGATGAAATACAACGCGGAAGGGATTTATGGAAGCGAACCGGTCGCACCCTATTCGGCTGGAAATATTTTTTACACAAAGAACCAGAACAACAATACCTGCTATCTTTTTTGGCTGTCAGATAGTGACCAGGTGAAATTGCCGGGTGAATTTTCTACCCCTCTTTCAACAACTAAAGCAATAAAGAAAATCGTGTTGCTTGGAAATGGCCGATCAATGAAATGGAAAAACCAGGCTGGTATCCTCAAAATATCTATACCTGTTGCCGCGAGGCAAGATAAACAACTTAAGTACGCGGCGGTGTTCCGGATCGAGTACGCGGATTAAGGCTGTCGTTGACTTATTAATCTTAAATATAAACGCGCATCATGGGTGCGTAAAATTTATTTCCTGGGTGAGTCATCGGTTGGGGCGACACACCAGGAAATAAATGCCGCTAATAGAAATCCACCGCCGTTCAATACATCTCCATCCCCACAAAAGCATTTTTTCTACCGCTGAATAAATGGCTCGTCTACTATTAAGTTGCAACGATTAGTTTTGCTAAAATTATTTACAATGATAAAGAAAAGCACCTTGCTGATTTTACTAATTACTATGCTGGTTTCAACAACATCTTTTTCACAAGCCCATAAAACCGCTGTTGATTATGTAGGTATTCCCGGGCCAATTCTATTTGAGAAGCAGTCATTCAATTTAAGCTGGAGCGCTCATCCTTCAGGCAATTTTTATAAACAGGAATATATTGCCAAAGGAGTGGACGCAGGAAAATACAAAACCATGGTGTTAATAGATGTGATGACCGGTGAAGCGGATATCAAAACGGTTGTAGGCGCAAAACTTGCCGAGCTTAAACAATTAAAAGCCGCTAATCCAATAGTCAATTACGATTCTTTCCAAAAAAATGGTGAATACATGATCGACTTTTTACTAAGCGCAAACGGGCCTGATGGAAAAACCATGAGCATCGTTGAAAGAAATGTTTACCGCTATAAAATATTTACAGACAAGTCTGGCCAAAAAGGAGTCTTATTATTTGGGATCAGCACAAGGGGTTATGGCACTGGCATCAACCCCTTTTTAATCGCTCTAAAAGCAAATAAAGGTACCCTCGTGAATGCAGTGGCTCAATACAAGCTACCTGAAGTAATGATCACCGTTAAGTAGGGTCAAAAATTAACAACAGGTAAATAGGTAAGTGCTCCTTTGCGGGAGCCCATGAAGAGAACAGGCATCATTCAATTGCCCGAATGAGCAGCGTACAGCCGCGTGCCCGGCCGGTAGCAGGTTTAGTTCCTTAATACGTCTTAACTTTTGATCACAGGCATACAGCAGGTAAAATATAAACGTATAAATTTCATTAACAACCAGGGTAAGAATAATAAAAATAATATGCACGATCATACTTCAAAGCAATTATACATGGACAACGGTGGCAACAAAATATATATCTACAAAGATGGATTCGGAGATGTGTATAGTGCAACACCGGAGGAAGAAGCGCGCTGGGCAAAAGAAGTTGTTGAACGGGCATTGACAAGGATTGAAACCGAAAAAAATCAAACCGTATTGGAATTTGCGATCAATGACCTGGTATTTCACAAATTTGCGAATATTGAAGGGCTCTTAATAAAAATGATGCAGGATACAAGTCCTGGCCGCCAGATTGCGTTTGCATCCGCCTTGTGGAAAATTGCGCGGCATCAAAAAAGCTTTGACATCATAATGCAAAATTTACAGCAGCACAGGGACGAATGCCTGGATAATGTATTCAGCAGTCTAATTAATTTTAAATACAATGAAGCCGCGCAGAAATTCCTGGTTGCCTGCCTGGAAGGCACTGATGAAGTATTGCATGCCAAAGCACAAATAACTATTGGGATGTGGTCTTACACGGGAATGTCAATTCTGCGGGACGATAATTTGCTGGGCCTTTTAAAGTTTGAAAACAAACAGACCGATGCATTTACAAAGGCGATCGCTGAATTAAAGCAAATTTTTAAGGTAGAAAATTTCAAACGATAAAATCATTAATATTTCGCTGCCGTATGGCATACAAATCAGCCTTGGTGCATGGTAATTAAAATAATTTGGACACTTATCGGGATCAATTCAATTGCATTATTGTTTTTTATAGGATTGTTCATTGCGAGTGCAGACGGCAGGAATGTAGATTCCATGGAGAAAGGATGGATGACCATTTTTTTTGTACTGGGGTTCATTGTTATTATGCTGGCCGTAATACCCCTGCGTGTCAGCCATTCATCATTCAGCATTTTCGTTTCAGGATTTTTTGCCGCTCTGCCGCTGCTGATATATGCCGGCACATTGATATCGAAAAAACTATCTTCTTTAAAAAAACTACCACCGTCATCTGAATATTATTACAAGGATAAAACCCAGCGCAGCATCGCAAGGGCAATTGAGCAAAATGATACCGTGTTATTGGCTGAATTGATCCAGGGGCAGGATCTGAATAAGGAAGGCAACCAGGTAGGGGATTGGGGTGGATATAATTATCTGCAGTTTGCCGTTCACTTGCGCAGGGATCCTGTTTTTTTCCCTTTCAACGATGAAGCAAACAGAGCGGCTATTCGTTTGCTGGTAGATAAAGGATCAGCCACTACGCCCGCCCTTGCAGAAGCTATCAGGTACCTGCCCATCGACATGGTTTCCATCTTGCTTGATAATGGCGCAGATCCCAATACGCACCGGTTAATAAGTAAAGAGCCGCTGCTATTCGATGCGATCGGAACCAACAAAGAGCTGAATGATATGGCCATTTTATTGATCCGTAAAGGCGCTAACGTAAATGCGAAAAACTATGATAAACAGACACCGTTAATTTATGGTGCTTATAATTCGGGCACAAGAGATGTGTGGAATGATTGCTGGCGTATAGTACTCTACCTTTTGGTGGAAGCGCACGCTGACTATGAATACACAACGCCCAGTGGCGTAAATTTAGCCTGGGTAATAAAAGATATACGGACCGAAGCCGAAGTTAAAAAAATAACAATGCCACCTGATTTTGATAATGTAGTAGCGTGGTTGAAAGGCCACCACGTTGATACCAGTCCAGCAAATGAAAAATAGCGTCACCCAAAAAATAGTTACAATATTAAAAATTGAGATGAAAAAAAATATCACTGATTACCTTGTCATATTAGCAGTTACCTGCTCAGCTTGTAATGATACGGCGCCTGTTGCAGCATTGGCCCCAGTAAAAAAAGAGATAGAAGTTGTGGTAAGCGACAGTACAAAAGTGCAAATAAATATTACTGGTTTTTTACGCTGGTACAAAGACAATTACAAGAAGGCGAATTCCTTCCCGCTTTTGATTAAAGACAAGGCGGATAATTTTATGGTAAATAAAACTGCCTACACTGATTACCTGGCATTTTTGAACAGCAGTAATTATCTTTCGCCAAAGTACATCGGTTATTGGGAAACATTTTTTATCGATAAAGAGAAGGAACTAAATAAAAATAAAATTAAAAGCGATATTCCTGACGGCTTTGATTTTGATTTGGTTTTAATAACACAGGAGCCAGACATTCTTTTAAACAAGATAGACAGTATTAAATTCAACATCACATCAATGAATGATTCAGTTGCCCTGGTCGGTATGAGATTGCCTTCCGATAGCTCGATCGAATATGAATTTGAAATGTACAAAACAAAAAATACCTGGCAGATCGGCTATATCTCTACACCAAACTACGATTGATAATTTCTATAATTGGACAAACGAATGGCTATAAAAATAATACTGGTCACAATACTATTGGGAGGCCTTGTTTTGGTATACAACTCATTTGTTAGGGTAGAAAAGCCACAGGAAACGACGATTGATAAAACCTGGTGGGATGGATTGAGCAAGGAATGGAAAGCCATCTTACTGATCAATCAAAACTTTCAAAAACAACACTTGGATATTTATACGCTGCAGGAGCAATACATTAACCGGATGAATAAAAAAGGGGAGGAAGATCTTTCGGAAATAAATACCTCACTGCATGAATTAAATGAGCTAAAAAAATTCGGATTGAGCTACACAGATCTGTACGCGCGAGCGCTGCGTACTAACTTTGTAGTGGGTAACGACAGCATCGACCTGGCAAATTTGGGAAAGCTGGATAAAATATATATGGTGAATGGGCCGGCCGATTTAAGGCCGTTACTAAAATTTCCTCACCTCAAAGTATTAATCATTAATTATTGCGGGGCTGACAATAGTACCCCAATAAGTAAGCAGGTGCTGGATATTACGCCCTTGAAATATTTACGTGAATTGGAAATATTACAATGCGCGTCGTCTGCGCTAACATCCCTTGAGCCAATAAAAGACCTGGTGAAAATGGAAGAATTAAATTGTACCAATACCGCCGTCACTTCTCTCGCGCCACTGAAAAAACTAATAAATTTAAGACGGTTATCCGTGGGGTCAGCCGTTAAAAATGCGGACGCAATTTCCAACCTGGAGAACCTGGAGGAATTGCATATCAACGGATGCAGGGAAGTCCCTGATCTGACCAGGTTAAAAAGAATAAGAAAATTATCTGTATCGGAAAATGAAATGGCCATCGTAAGTGCGGGTTACCGGATCACTGATTTTAATTTTTTGAATACCTTACATTCGCTCAAATTTCTTGATTTAGGTAACACCAGTTACAAGGGAAACTTAAAAGAACTTGATAATTTACAATTCCTTGAGGCGATCACGTTGCCATCTATAAAAAATGCGGATATGTTACAATTTAAGCGCGTTCATAAAAATTGCATTATAATTAATTCATTCCAGTTTGAAATTTAATAATCAGGTAAGTATTATGTTTAAATTAATAAAATGGGCCATAAAAACGGTACTGGTGCTAACCGGTATCCTGCCTTTATTCAGGTGTAGCTCGGGGTACAAACAAAAAGATGGAAAGGTTACTTTTAACGGCAAAGAAATTACTGACAAAAGTTTTGTTGTATTGAGTGAAGAATTTGCGAAGGATTCTACTACGGCCTGGTATAAAGAGCGCCCGTTCAGCTATGCCGACGTGGCAACATTTGAAGCGGTGGATGAGCACTATGCAAAAGATAAAAACAAAGTTTATTTCTGTGATGAATACCGCGAGGGACAAAATTATTATTTGACAAAAAAGCAAACAATCACTGAACTTAAAAATGCCCAGCCAACTTCTTTTGTAAGTCTGAAAAATGGCTATGGCAAGGATCACTCGCATGCCTGGTTCCAGGGAATTCCTTTTGCTGTAAAAGATGTCTCTTCATTTGTTACCATTGATAATCATTTTGCAAAAGATGACATCCAGGCTTACTTAAATCTAAAGCCAATAGCAGGCAGTAAGGGTAGAACTTTTGAATTAATTGACAGGAACTTTGCAAAAGATACCGCCCATATTTACTACTACGGTTACACGGGAGAAGGACAACATAATATCTGTATTTTGCCTTGCGACAGGCAGTCGTTCGAAATAATAGACTACCGGTATTCGAAAGATAACGTGAATGTATTTTTTCTCGGATTTATCGTGAAAGGCGCCGATGCACCGACATTCAAGCTTCTCCCTAACGATTATACAAAAGATAAGAATACGGTCTATTTCCGGGAGAGAAAAATAGAAGGTGTCGACCCCGCAACATTTGAAGTATATAAAGAAAACGATGAGGTCGGCCATGATGTTGTTTTCGCCCGGGATAAGTCTGTAGTATTCATGGATGATAAGAAAGTGAAGGATGCTGAGGTTGCGACGTTCAAAGTATTAGGCGAGAACTATGGTAGTGACAGTAAATATGTTTTTTACAAAACACGGATAGTAAAAGGCGCCAATCCTGCCAGCTTTAAAGTTTATCCGCATGATGTTGGAAATGCAGATTCGGAAGATGCAACAAATAAATACCATGAAGGAATAAAAGTAGTAGACTGATAAATCGATATTGGCTTAATTTTAGTTGACCAGCAGTATAAAAGTTGCGGTTAACAAAAAATAAAATTATGCGAAAGATCTTACCCTATGCTATTTTGCCCTTAGTGATCCTGGTAAGCCTGGCCGCTTTTATTGACAGGCAGGATAAAGGGCAACAACCAATTTCAGCAGATTACAAAATCGATACGTTAGCAAAAGGTTTGATTGTTCCCTGGTCAATGGTTTTTATTGACAACAATACCCTGTTGTTCAGTGAGCGAAACGGCAAGCTAAGATTGCTGCGCAACGATCAACTCATATCCAGGCCGGCGCTCGTTGTTGAGCAAATTGATACTACCAAAAAAATGGGATTGCTGGGCATTTGTATCCATCCTGATTTTTTTAAGAACGGCTACGTTTATATTTCCTACAATTATAGCGTTGATAAAAAAGCGCTCCTGCGGGTTGCCCGTTACCATTTCAGCAATGATACTTTAACCGATCCCATCATAATTATCGATAGTATCAATGCCAGTCAGAACCATACCGGCTGTCGTTTAAAATTTGGCCCGGATTCAAAACTTTATATCACATCGGGTGATGCCGACAGGCCGATCCTGGCGCAGGACCTGAAATCGCTGAATGGCAAAATACTTCGGGTAAACGATGACGGCAGCATCCCTGCTGACAACCCCTTTGTCAAAAATGATACGGCCAGAAAAGAGATCTGGACATACGGTCACCGCAATACCCAGGGAATCGATTTTCAGACGTCAACCGGCGACCTTTACAACTCCGAGCACGGCCCTACCGGTGGTGACGAAGTAAATTTAATCCGGAAGGGAATGAATTATGGCTGGCCGCTGATCCATCACCAGGAAACAAGGGAAAATATGGTGTCACCGTTGTTTGAGTTTACACCTTCCGTTGGCCCATCTGAAGTTGTTTTTTATAATGCCAACGCATTTCCAAATCTGAAAGGTAGCCTGCTGATGGCCTGTCTGCGCGGGGAAGCAATTGTGCGTTTTCAATTGGACAGGCAAAAAATTATCTCCAAAGAGAATTTAATCGAACATGGTTATGGACGTATCCGTGCATTGGTTGTTGGTCCGGATGGGTATATTTATTTCTCTACTTCGCAAAATGATCCGCCGGAAGGAAAGCCGGTTGAGGGGTATGATATGATCCTGCGAATGCGGCCAGTTAGCAGTAGTGGCATTAGTCAACATGTTGATACAGTGCAAAAATTTGTCAATAAGCCAGCCGGCAAAAAGACAATGGAAAATATTTATATGGAAATGTGTGCAAGCTGTCATGGCAAAAACCTGGAGGGCACGGAAAGGGCGAAAAGTATGATCGACGGGCAATGGGAATATGGCGGCCGTAAACAGGATATCATAAAAAGTATTCACGATGGCATCATTTCCAAAGGAATGCCTGCCTGGGAGGGTGCGCTTACAGACAAAGAAATTGCAGGCATAACGGATTTTATTATCAGGAAAAATGCAAAGAAAAAAAGTAAAAATAATTAATTTTTTAAAGGCATAGATCATCTCCCGGGATTTCAAAAAGTTTTAGAAAAGATCATTCGGTCCCCTGGATTGTTTTCATGAAACCGGTATCATCCCGCCCGCCAGCAAATTTATTTTATTAATATAAAGGGTGTTTTCAAAGTACCTGGGAAACAGTATATTTGAGATCACATTTTTAACTTCCAGCATTTGAAACAAAATCCAACTTTACCTGATGACCCGATCCAGGGCCAGACTGATCCTCCTGCCGCTGAACCAACGCTGGTAAAAAATAAAACTCCCAGGCAACGGTTGTATTCCCTTGATGCGCTAAGGGGTTTTGATATGTTCTGCATAATGGGTGTCGAAGCAGTTTTTGATGAATTGGCTAAAGCTACAGGCTCGCCATTCTGGACAACAATATCCCTGCAATTTGTGCATCCAGATTGGAACGGCTTTCATTTTTACGACCTCATATTTCCATTGTTTCTTTTCATTGCAGGCGTAGCCACACCTTTTTCGGTGGGCCGCGAATTAGAGGATGGAAAAAGCAAACAGCAGGTATTGTTTAAAGTTATCAGGCGCGCCATGACCCTTGTTCTTTTAGGAATAATTTACAATAACGGGTTGCAGCTGAGGGCCTTTTCCGATATACGTTTCGGAAGTGTGCTCGGCAGGATCGGGATCGCCTATATGTTTGCCAATATCATTTATATTTATTCAAAGCATCGTGCGCAGGTGATATGGTTTTGCTCCATACTTATCGGCTACTGGCTGTTACTAAAATTTACTTCTGGGCCAGGTTTTCCAATGGGTGACCTCACCATGCGCGGCAATTTCGCTTCCTATATCGATCGAAGCATTCTTCCGGGAAGACTATATCTTGGTATTCACGATCCCGAAGGATTGTTCTCGGCCATTCCCGCCATCGGCACCGGTTTACTCGGAATACTGGCAGGCAGTTACTTAAAAAACACCCAGGTAAAAGGGCAAACAAAAGCATTGCGGCTGGCAATTGCAGGGGTGGTTTTAATAGGACTGGCATTATTATGGAACCTTGATTTTCCCATCAATAAAAACCTCTGGACAAGTTCTTTTGTATTAAATGTAGGTGGCATCAGTCTAATCCTGCTATCGATTTTTTATTATATCATAGATGTGTTGGGATATGTAAAGTGGTCGTTTTTTTTCAGGATCATTGGCATGAACTCAATCTTGATTTATATGTCGGGCAGGTTCATTAACTGGCAATACACAAACAACGCATTTTTTCAATGGCTCGGGCAACTGGTAGGAGAACCCTTTGGCGCGGTGTTGATGGCCGTTTGTTTCATTGTGATTAAATGGGCATTTTTATATTTTATGTACCGGAAGAAAGTTTTCCTGAGAGTATAATGAGGCACCATTGGTTTAGCATGACACAACCAAAAGAAATGTAATATTTTTTGATAAATTTTTACATGTGGCCTGCTATTCCATCCTTGGAAGGTCACTATCTGTGCCGCTCATCGTTAGTTTTAATTTATTGACCTTGCCATTTTCGTCTTTCACAAAAGAGATTTTGGCGTTTATTTCTTTTATAATAAAGTCGGTTTCAGAAACAGGCGACATTTCTAGTTTGGCCTGACCGGTTGGCAAGGCAAAAAGTTTATTATTCTCTTTAAAAATGGTCACAACGATATCGGGCTTAAACCTGTATTTACCGATATACTTGTCAAATACTTCAGGATTTACTTCTACAACCTGTACTTCTTTTAACTTAAGGGCATGCAATTCCTGCCCGTTTTGAAATAGTATGGTCTCAATTATTTCTCCTTTGTCGTTGGGAACAAACTTTAATTGAGCATCCACTACTTTATAAAAGAAGTCATATTCAGACCTTGGAAAGATCTCGAATTTTGGTTGTCCGCTTAGCTGTGCAAATAATTTATTGTCTTCAGTTGTAACTATTATCACGCCAATATTCATCAGTTCGTACCGGCCAGTCAGCGGTTGCAGGTTTTTAGGCTTGTCGGTTAATTCAGCAAAGGACTGCTGTTTTTCCATCTTATCCCACAGGAATAATTCCGCTATTTTATTCGGATCAAAATTCACTTCCGGTTCAGAGGTATTTGTAAACATTACGATCGTAAGTTTCTCTTTTGGGAAATAAACCAATTGCGTTAAGAAACCATGCAAGCCACCG
>JBDSLD010000050.1:0-15398 GCA_039916545.1 Ferruginibacter sp. | reverse complement strand
CTGGGGAAAAGTGGCTATCAGTTTAACGGTATAACTGCCTGCAATAATATAACTGGTTGCAGGATTGGCGGCGGAAGTTTTTAGCCCGTTGCCTAAATTCCAACTAAAGCTGGTAGGATTGCCCGTACAATTTTGTGTGAATTGAATAGTTGCCGGATTACAAAAAAGGCCATTTGTACTTTGAAAAGTAAAATCCACGGTCTGAGAAGTTGCAAATAGAGAGGCTAAACTGAAATAAAATACTAAGATCGATTTTGGCATGTAGAGCTAGATTAAAATTTCCAAACTGGAACTAAATAATTTTTAAATGCTTAAATTTATTATGCAATCAACATTTAATTAATTACAAACCAATAATTCATGTGCATCAATATGAAGTATTGTTTTTAATTTCTCATATGCCATTATAATCGTCGTAATGTTTAGCGAACAAATACTATTAAAGAACCACTTGCAATAGATTTCCGCAAACAAATATAATATTGGATAACCAATTCTTTATAATCCATCGCAATTTACAAATTTCAGGTTGCCCAAAGTTTACTCAACATTTGTGCCATGGAACAATAATCACTCAATAATAGTCAGATAACGATTATCAGTCGCTATTATTTTAAGCGCATTGCCAAATTACCCATCAATCCTATTAAGAGCAGGTGGTTCTTCCTTTCTTAATTGGGCAGTGGTTTTACTGCTGCCGTCATGGCTCCAGCCAGGCGATTTAATAAAATACTTAACGGCCGTAATAAAAGAACCGGATGAAACAGCTTTTTTGAACAGGTCGCCCCAGGTTTTAAATGCTACTACAGCAGGATTGAAAGAACCGATATTTTTTGTCAATCCGTAAGTAGGTCTTTCTTCCTCCGGTTGGAAACTGCCAAACAATCTATCCCAGGTAATTAATATTCCTGCATGATTTTTATCAAGATATTTAAGATCGCTTCCGTGGTGGACACGGTGATGAGAAGGCGTATTGAAAATGAATTCTATAAGCTTCGGAAGTTTATGAATGGTTTCAGTGTGTATCCAGAACTGGTAGATCAGGCTGACCTGCTGCATAAACAATATCCAGATCGGGTGAAATCCAACCAACGGCATCCAGGCCCAAAACAGGAAAGCACCCGTAGCATTACCTGTCCAGGTTTGCCGAAGTGCGGCAGCGAGGTTATAATGCCGGGAAGAATGGTGTACTACATGACTCGCCCAAAAATAATTTACATGATGGCTAACCCGGTGAAACCAATAGTAAGAAAAATCATCTGCAAAAAACAGTAACACCCAATACCACCATTTGGCAGGATCCTGTTCAAAAAACCGGAATTGATATATGAAAGTAAGTATGCCGAAGATCAACGCTTTTGTTACAAAGCCTGTCAATACATTGCCGATCCCTAATCCTAAACTTCCAAACGTATCGTTTGTTTCGTATGGGTGCTTGTTTTCTTTATAAGAGAACCATGCTTCTATTGAAAGCAGCAATACAAAGAAAGGAATAGCATAATATAATATAACAGGAGGCAATAGGAGTAAAAATTAATTTTTAAAATTACATAAAAATGATCACAAAACGGTGCTGCAAACTTTTCACATTCCCGCCCACCCACGAACCTGTGGCCGTTGTAAAGCTTGGCCTTACACTGATTGCCGGTTGCACTACTGTATCAACATGCTTTTTTTAAATCACCTGAAGGATATTGATAACATGAAATAAAAACCTGGCAATTGCATCAATGGATTTTGAAAAAGATTAAGCCATTCATTAAAACAAATCATTAAAATTGATGCACAGGGCAAAAAAAAGCCCGGAACGAATCAGGGCCTTAATGAAATCGGTTTTTAGTTAGATGATCTGGAGGGGGTCATTTTGGATATTGGTTACCGAAGATAGTAAATAAAATTTTAATCTGACGGTTTCTTTTTTTATACCCTTTACCCGGTGTAAATAACGGTTCCAGCTTATTTATTAATTTGTTCTGTATTTGCTCTTTTCTCGTTCACTTTATTTAGCGTTTCGATCTGTGCCTTCCTGTTGGTTTCGATCTTATCATGATGGATAACAGCCAGTGTCGGCGCGATTACCAGGCTAACGATACTCATCAGTTTGATCAGGATATTCATAGATGGGCCAGAGGTATCTTTAAAAGGATCTCCCACCGTATCGCCGGTTACTGAAGCTTTGTGCGGCTCTGTTCCCTTGAAATAAGTTTCACCATTTATATCAACTCCCTTTTCGAATGATTTTTTTGCATTGTCCCAGGCACCGCCTGCATTATTTTGGAACATACCCATCAATACGCCTGAAACGGTAGCGCCGGCAAGAAATCCTCCCAGCACTTCCGGGCCGAAAATAAAACCAATAATAATAGGGGAGAACAAAGCAATCGCGCCAGGCAACATCATTTTTTTAAGAGAAGCCTGCGTGGAGATCGCTACGCATTTATCATATTCAGGCTTGCCTGTACCTTCCATTATTCCTGGAATTGTGTGAAACTGGCGGCGAACTTCCTCTACCATTGCCATCGCTGCTTCTCCAACTGCCCGGATGGCCAAAGAAGAAAAAATAAAGGGGATCATCCCACCTACAAAAAGTCCGGCCAATACATCCGCATGATAAATATCAATGCCATCGATCCCTGCGATTCCTACGAATGCAGCAAAGAGGGCCAGTGCAGTTAAGGCTGCAGAAGCGATCGCAAAACCTTTGCCGCTTGCGGCAGTTGTGTTTCCGACTGCATCCAGTATATCTGTTTTTTCTCGTACATCTTTAGGTAACTCACTCATTTCGGCAATACCACCCGCATTATCAGCTATCGGTCCAAAGGCATCGATCGCTAATTGCATTGCAGTCGTAGCCATCATACCCGCAGCTGCTATCGCCACGCCATATAATCCTGCACAGGCAAAAGAACCGTAAATACCTGCAGCCAATACAAGTATCGGTAATAAGGTACTCTCCATACCTACTGCCAATCCACCGATTATGTTGGTAGCATGTCCGGTGGCGGATTGACGAATGATGCTTAATACCGGGCGCTTGCCCATGGCAGTATAATATTCTGTAATAATGCTCATCAATGTTCCTACGGCGAGACCAACCATGATCGCACCGAAAATGCCCATTTTTGTAAATTCATGTCCTCTTAAAACCATTGTTTCCGGCATGAGCCAATTTACCAGGAAGAAAGAGGCAATGGCGGTTAATACGATAGAACCCCAATTACCCATGTTCAACGCTTTTTGTACCGCGCTGGTATTGAGTTGTGCGTTTTCTGAAATACGAACAAAGAAAGTTGCTATAATTGAAAATAAAATGCCCATTGAAGCGATCAGCATTGGCAAAAGGATCGGGGACATGCCGCCGAAATTATCCGTGGTGGCATTGGTTTCTCTTCCCAAAACCATCGTAGCTAAAACTGTCGCCACATAAGATCCAAAAAGATCAGCTCCCATACCTGCTACGTCACCGACATTGTCACCAACATTATCTGCAATGGTTGCCGGGTTGCGCGGGTCATCTTCCGGTATCCCTTTTTCTACTTTTCCTACCAGGTCAGCGCCTACGTCCGCGGCTTTTGTATAAATACCACCGCCCACACGGGCGAATAATGCGATTGATTCAGCACCCAGCGAAAATCCGGTAAGTATCTCGATAGTCCGCTCCATTTCCAGGCTGTCAACCGCAGCTTCCGGAGCAAAAATCATTTTTAAAATAATAAAGAGTCCACCCAGTCCCAGTACCGCCAGGCCAGCCACGCCCATGCCCATAACAGACCCACCGGTAAAAGACACCAGCAGAGCTTTGCTCAAGCTTGTTCTGGCAGCCTGTGCTGTTCTTACATTGGCTTTGGTGGCCACTCTCATACCAATAAATCCAGCCAGCGCGCTAAAAAATGCGCCTAATACAAATGCCAGCGCGATACTCCAGTGACTGTTTTCATTACTATAACCCATTACCCCTAATAATAAAGCACCGATCAAAACAAAATAAGTGAGGATCTTGTATTCAGCTTTCAGGAAAGCCATGGCGCCTTCAGCAATATAAGTGCTGATCTCTTTCATGCGTTCGTTGCCGGCGTCCTGTTTGGCAACCCATGCAAATTTTACAAAAGTGTACAACAGGCCTACAACGCCCATTGCCGGAATAACGTAGATCAATTTGTCCATAAGTAATGATTCTTATTTTTTGGATGCCAAAAATAGTGTAATTGGTTCAAATACTATCAGAAGGAGACATATTATTGATAATTACCGGTAAATGTATTTTTTATCAAATTTTGAATAATATAAAAAGAAACGCCTGTATTTCAGACGAGGTAAATCTGTAGCATGGATTGCATTAGAAATTTGAAAATGAGGGTAAGGGGTTTCGTGTATTTTTCTGATCAGGCAGGCTGGTTTTAAAATATTCGTGTCGCGGGTGCTTTCGTGCAGCAAGGTTATTAAAAATTTCTCGCCTAAGTTCGTGTCTTAACGAACGAATTCAATTCGCACGGATAGGTTTTGTTCTACTCAAAAGTGTAAAGTTATTTTCTGAGCAGTCACACTTCTGCAGCAGGGTTTTACGGCTGCCACTTTGATGGTTTAACTGGTAAACTGTGAAAACCCCGCTGGGATCTTCTTGTGATAAAATTTGGGTAGCACGAGGTTTTTCGCTTTGGTTCGTGTCCTAACCGAAATCATAGACACCACAATAAAAAAGGACCATAAATCTCTTTATGATCCTTTACAATATTATTAATCCAATTTAAATATCCGTTGCTTCACCATATGCAACCGCTGTGGCCTCTTTCAGGCCTTCGCTCATGGTCGGATGAGGATGAATCGTATTCAATATTTCATGGCCGGTTGTTTCCAGTTTTCGCGCCGCCACTGCTTCCGCAATATTTTCCGTCACGTTCATACCGATCATATGGCATCCAAGAAATTCGCCGTATTTCGCGTCGTAGATTACTTTTACAAAGCCCTCTGTCGCGCCGGCTGCACTTGCCTTTCCACTCGCTATGTATGGGAACTTACCCACTTTGACTTCATACCCGGCATCTTTCGCGCCCTTTTCAGTGTATCCTACCGATGCAATCTCCGGTGTGCAGTAAGTACAACCTGGTATATTATTATAGTCGATCGGGGTAGGGTGCGCACCACCTAAATGTTCCGCTGCATTGATGCCTTCCTTTGTGGCAACGTGCGCGAGCGCCTGGCCTGGCGTACAATCACCGATGGCGTAAATGCCCGGTACATTGGTCTGCTGGTAAGCATCTACAATGATCTTTCCTTTTTCGGTTTTAATGCCAAGCTCCTCCAAACCGATATTTTCAATATTTGCCACTACGCCTACTGCACTCAAAAGGATATCAGCCTCCAACACTACTTCTCCATTTGGAGTTTTTACGGTGGCTTTTACACCGGCGCCACTTGTATCAACACTTAAGACCTCGCTGCTGGTCATGATCGTCATGCCTTGTCTTTTGAATTGCTTTTCCAGTTCTTTGCTGATGTCCTCGTCTTCCACCGGCACAATGCGCGGCATAAATTCTACGATGGTAACTTTCGTTCCAAGACTGTTATAGAAATAAGCGAATTCGGAACCGATGGCGCCACTGCCACAAACGATCATGGTTTTTGGCTGGGTAGGTAATACCATCGCCTTGCGATATCCGATGATCTTGTCATCGTTTATCTTCATGCTGGGCAATTCGCGCGCCCTGCCACCAGTTGCAATGATGATGTTTTTTGCTTCCTGTATTTGTTTCGTGCCATCCGCCGCAGTTACTTCTATTTTGCCGGGCGCTATTATTTTTCCAAAGCCCATGATCACCTCGATCTTATTTTTCTTCATCAGGAACTGAACTCCTTTGCTCATTTTATCGGCTACATTGCGGCTCCGTTTGATAACTCCTTCAAAATTTGTTGTAGGATCCGTGACATTGATACCGTAATCAGCGGCATGCTTTGCATATTCATAAACCTGTGCACTTTTCAGTAAAGCTTTGGTGGGAATACAACCCCAATTAAGGCATATGCCGCCCAGGCTTTCCTTTTCAATGATCGCTACCTTTTTTCCTAACTGACTTGACCTGATCGCCGCCGGATATCCACCCGGACCGCTGCCTAACACAATTACGTCGTATGCCATGATTTTATAAATTTGTTGATTAAATGATTTGTTTGGGGTTAATCATTACTTGCCTGCATTTGATTAACTTTTAATAAGATTGGCAAAATTAGTTCGAAACAGGCGATTAGCCAAAAGCTAATTTAAAGTCTTTTTAACCTGGTGTGTAAAACCTGTTTTTAAAATTAAACGTATTTTTGATCATGCAAAAACTCAGCTTGTTCATAGTTATTTTATTCGCTTGTTCAATTACCAGCGCGCAAACGGTTCCCTCCTGGAAAATATCCGACGTATCTGATTATTACAGTAAAAAAAGTGATTCTGTTTACGTCGTCAGTTTTTGGGCGACTTTTTGCAAGCCATGTGTAGCTGAAATACCTTACCTGCAGACGATCACAAAAAAATATGAAGGCCAAAAGGCTAAGCTCTTACTGGTGAGTCTTGATCTGCCGATATTTTATCCCAACAAGATATTAAGCTTTGCAAAAAGAAATAATTTTACAGCGGATATCGTATGGCTGAACGAATCAGATGCTGACCATTTTTGTCCCGTGATCGATAAAAAGTGGAGCGGCTCGATGCCGGCTACTTTATTTGCCAATGCAGCAACCGGCTACAGAAAATTTATCGAATCACCGATGACGGCGGAAGAGTTCGAAAACGAACTTAAAATGGCCATCGCTGGGAAATAAGCAGGTCCGATTTAAAAATGTCAGGGGTTTGACCTTCTGATTCCACATCCCACGCTGCGTGTTTCCTTAACCTCAATTTCTTTTTCAGCTAGCATTTCATCGATGGCGATCTGTAGGTGTTTCCTGCTGACATGGCCTTCATCTGCGGGGTTGTTGTCTATTGCACCACGGTACACCAATTTTAAATCTTTATTGAAGAGGAAGCATTCGGGCGTTCTGCTGGCGCCGAATGCATCGGCCAATTCATTCTTTTCATCGACCGCATATATCCAATTGTATTTTTGCTGCTTTGCATATTCCTGCATGGCTGAATAACTGTCTTCATCATTCCGGTTGCCGGTATTACTATTTAGTACGATCACGCCAAGGTCCATCTTTTGCGCATAGGCACAAATGGCCCTGGTTCGCTGTTGATTTTTTATTACGTAAGGGCAGGTGTTGCAACTAAACATCACCAATAAGCCATTTTTCTTTTTTAACTCTCCCAGGGAAATTTGCCTGCCTGATATATCCTTCAATTTGACGTCTCCTTTCGGGAGCAGGCTTCCGATGGGCAAAGGCTCATTGAAAGTGAAAGACAGGATGGAAATCGCGGCTATGGCTGTTATCAATGATGGGTAACGCATAAGATTAAGTTTATTTAGAGTTAAAAAACTTGTCAATTAATAAAAGCCGTTCCTGTAATTATTGCTGTACAGCTTGCTTTTTTTCTTCGATCTCCCGCCTTTCTGCGATAGATTTAAGCGATTTAATACTTACATTCAGTTCGAAGCCGATCAACAATACAAGTGAATTAATATATATGAGTGCCATAAAAACGATGATCGTCCCGATTGATCCGTAGAGCGCGTTATATCTCCCAAAATTATTAACGTAATAAGAGAAGCCAAAAGTGGCAAGTATACTAAGGAACGCGCCAAAAATTGTTCCGGGGGAGATAAGTTTCCAACGTTTTTCTACAGCGGGCGCATATTTATAAATAAATGCGATCGAAAAATAAACGAGGGCCACGATGAATATCCACCTGATGTAAATGATGATCTCCCGGAGCACTGCGCTTTTGATCCCCATCCATTTTAATACAGCACCCTGCGTAATGGGCAAAATGAGGCACCCCAGCACCAATAAAAAAATCAGCGAGGTAAGTTTGATGGCCATCCAACGGTTGTGCAGGTCCTTTCTTTTGGAAAAGCCAATGTAATTTTTATTAAACGAGCGCATTAACCCCATCATTGCATTGGATGCAAAGAATAGTGCGAGGATAAAACCAAAGGACAATAAGCCGATCTTTGAATCATCCAAAAAAGAATCGACAAATTTTATAAGCGATTCATTATTTACTTTAGACGGAATAATATCCAGGATCACATGGTGCAATTCTCTCTTGATGCTGCTTTTTGAAACAAAAGGCAAGTGTGGGATCAGGGTAAATAAAAATAGAAAAGAGGGGGGGATGGCCATGATAAAATTATAGGCGATCGCCGAAGCTCTTTCGGTAAGTCCGACCGTTTTTACCTGCCGGAAAAAGAATTTGATCACATCATACAAAGGGACGCCTTCAAAACCAGGTAAATACCAATGCTTGCTTTTCTGCAAAATAAATGCAACGGGCGTTTTGGTTATCAGAATGCGTTCCAGTTTTGTCATGAATGAGCTTTTAGTCTTTATCCTATAGCTTTAAACATCATAAGTCTTTATTTAGTATATTTTGGTAAAATTTCCGATCTCACACATTACTATCCTGAATGAATAAAATTAATGTTCGTTACGAAAAAATAACACCGCGAACCCGTTGTGATCCTTATTTATTGGCACCTTTTGCCATTGTCAAACTATCCAGCGCATGTTGGTATTGCCTGGCAAATAGTAAGTGTTCATCATAAGTGGTCGCAAAGTTAGAGCCACCGCGAAGATCAGGTTTTGCAACAAAATAAAGATAAGCTGTACTGGGTGAATTTAAAATCGCATCAATGGTTTTTGTAGAAGGCGTACAAATAGGGCCGGGGGGCAATCCTGCATGCAGGTAAGTATTGTAGGGTGATTCGAATTGCAGGTGCTTATTGTAAACTCTTTTTAGCCCAAAATCTTTCATTGCGAATTTTACAGTTGGGTCGGCTCCCAGTCTCATACCCGTTTCCATTCGGTTAAGGTATACGCTGGCGATCTTTCCTTTGTCGGATTCGCTGTTAGTTTCTTCTTCTACAATACTTGCCAGTATGTAGGCTTGTTGCGGAGTAAGATTAAGCCCGGTGGCTTTTTTTCTTCGCTCGTCGTTCCAGAATATCTCCTGCTCCGCATACAGTTTTTTAAATATATTTTGCGCGGAAGTGTTCCATAAAAGGCTGTATGTATTGGGGATAATGGCCGTTACAACAGTATTTGTATCGAGCTCATATTTCTTTAATGAATCCTCGTTATTCAACAGGTTTATAAAGGTGGTTGAATCACACTCAAAGTTGGCGCTGATCTTTTTGGCGATATCTTCTTTGGTACGCAGTTTATTGATCACCAGGTTAACCGCCGTTTGTTTTCCTGACCGAAGCATTTTTACAATAGCGTAAATACTAGCGCCCTTTTCAATCACATACTTTCCTGCTTTTACTTTTTTATCATAGTCCAGCCGCTCCGCCATCCATTTAAAAGTACCGGGATTTTTAAGTATGTCCCGGGCATTGAGCTCGTTGATCACCTCATTGAAATTACTGCCTGTTTTTATGTAGAAGCTCTTCTTATTTTCACTAAAATTAGTATTGCTTCCGAATAAGCGCCAGGCGCCCAGCGCAGCAATGGCTACTATTGCCAAAGCAATTATACGCAGCGTCTTTTTACCCATATTTAAAGTTCAGTTCAATGATTGCTAAAAGTAAAATAAAAAACCCCGTCATTGCAGACGAGGTTGATAAATTTATTAAAAAAAATTACTTTATAATAGTATCTGTCTTAGTCGTAGCGCCTGGTAACGTAACCTGGTTCTTAGGTTGTACCGGGGCGCTTGCTGGTGCCTTATTGATCAGCTCATCGTTTTTTGATGATGCACTGGCATTTTTTGGAATGAATACAGGGGAAATAATACATAAAATACCAACAATACCAGCAAATACCCAGGTGCCTTTTTCTAATACGTCAGTTGTTTGCTTTACGCCCATTAGCTGGTTGCCGAAGCCGCCGAGGCTTCCGGATAAACCACCACCCTTAGGATTTTGCACCAATACGATCAAACCCAATATAATAGAGGCGATAATGACTAAGATTCCGAATAAAATTAACATATCAATGTTCTTTTAGTTGATCAATTTTGGCTGCAAAGTAAGTGCTTTTAGAGGGATTTAGCAAACTTAATTTTTTGTAAACGTCTATTGCCTTTTCCGCTTTTCCTTGTTGCAGTAATACGTCAGCCATTGCCTCGGTTACTATTGCATCTTCCTTATTTGACTGCTCCGCTAATTTTTGAATCGACATATCCGATTGCCCGCTTAAAGGCGGTAGCTGGTCATTGTGGACCTTTTTCATAGTTTTAAGCCACTCTGTAAAACTTTTAAGCTGTTTGCCTAATTTATCAGACGGCTTTATATCGTCACTTAACTTAATTCCAAGACTGGCAAAATAATCTGATGTATGCAGCGGCTCGAACGTTATTTCTTTTTCTGTTGTATTGGAAGTATCGATATTCAATCTGAAATTCAACGGGGCTATCTCTTCTTCGGTGCCAGGTTCCAGGTCGTCGGCTGACTCATTTACGAGTGGACTTTTATCATTATTAAAATGGCCGGTATGCAGGATGTCAGCACTATCAGCATCATTTCCAGGGAAATGTTGTTCGTGTTTGCCATTACTGACTACGTTTTCAGCTTCAACTAACAGTTCTTCATTTTTATTTTCCTGTAAACCGGTAACGGTTTCCTTGCTCAAAACTGGTGAGATACTATCCGGCGAAATAATTCCATCGGTGCCGGCTTTTTCTTCCGGAATCGTTTCTTCTATATTTTCCTGCTGCGAAGTGCTTTCTATAATTGGAGCCGGCGTTATCTCCGAAGAGGGCGGATCTCCCGCTTCATCTTTCAATTGTGGCAAACCGGCATGGTCATCAATAACCGGCAAAATTTCTTGTTGAGTATTTTCGCTGGCTTCTTCACTTTCCGCGGCAACATTTGAAAATTTAGCCGCTTCTTCGGTGTATGCCGGAATGATGCCTTCATTTGCTTCGACCGAAAAATCAACAATTTCTTCAACAGCACCCACCGGCTCATTGATCTCATTGTCGTCGGTACCGGGCACTTGTGCCTGCAAATCCTTTTCGCCATTAACCGCAGCATCATCGCTTACCAGTTCAATTTCATTTCCCGGCTGATCTGTATTTGATGTCTCACTATCAACCTTGTTTTCAGCAGGTTCAATCACTGGTGAAAAAGCATCGTTGCGGTTTGCCAGCAACACTTGCGGGTCTTTATTCGTCGGCTCCGATTCTTCCTGGCTGGCCTCTAACTGAAATTGTAACCAATGAAGGTTATTAAAGACAACGGAAGTCCTGGCTGCTACCTCGTGATAGCCGGGTTCGGCGCGGTCAGTTTCTAATAACAAAAAAAAATGAGCCGGTGAAAAATAAGGATATTCCTTTATTACCTCGGTGAGGTATTTTCGGGTGCCTGCCTGGGATAACTTTCGTTTAAATATTGATTCGAAAAGTAGATTGCTGTTACCCATTTGCCGAAGATAAAATTATAAATTCTACAATACAAAATTTTTAAACTTCACGAATTACCAGTTTGAAAATATTTTGTTGAATATAGCATCAATTATATTTTTTACGATGTCCGGAAACAAGGAGGCCTGCGCTGCTTCAAGGGTTTGGTTAGCCGGGAAATCAAAATTATTTGACAGGTCGGTCTCAAAATTTTTCGTGGGGTCCAATGTATTTTTAAATATCAAATGAAATGAAACCGACAAGCGGTTGGTGCTTGCATTGTTACCGGAAATACCACTGGTAGAAACGGTATAATCGGATATATATCCGCTGATGTCATAATGAGCATTGTCGTCATTGGTCTGGCGCAAACGGGTACTCCCTATGATCTTTTGCTTCATCCTTTCCGTTAGCTGGGGGCTCAACTGCGGGTTCACGTACCTGGCCTTATTTTCGAAATAATTTACCCGGAACGTTTTTACTTCTTCAGGGATAGGAGAGGTGTCTTTGAATGAATATTTGCAGGTAGCAAAAGTGAAAACAGCCATCAGCAAAAAGCAAACCGGCCATAAAAATATATTCCTTCTTCCTGTTAGCTGGGTCATGCTTTTTTGAATGTGTCTTTTTTCAGTAACGCTAATCTTCAATATCATATTCTTTCAATTTTCTGTACAAGGTCCGCTCACTGATACCAAGGTCGGATGAGGCGTCTTTTCGCTTGCCCTTGTGTTTTTTTAGCGCTTTAATGATCAGTTCCTTTTCTTTATCCATGATGCTTAGCGATTCTTCAATTGCTTCATGGTGATGAATGTCTTCTCCCTTCTGATTAATAAACATCGGCTGACTGGTCTGCCCAAAATTGTTGCCCGAAACAGACTGTTTATGATCCGGCAGAATTGTATCTATATTATTGCCATTGTTATTGTACATCGGGATATTTTGAGCCATACCGGGATTTTGTAAGAGTTCGAAGAACATCTTTTTCAGTTCATTGACATCCTTTTTCATATCAAAAAACAATTTGTATAAAATCTCTCTTTCATTTGCAAATTCCTGTTGGCTCAGCGCTGCTTTACCACCAACCAATACCGGCAGCCTGTTGAAATTATTTTCCGGCAAAAAGTTTTTTAGCTCCTTTGCAAAAATGTTTTTTTCCTTGGATAAAACTGATATCTGCTCTGCAATATTCTTTAATTCCCGCACATTACCGGGCCATGGATAACTCATTAACAAAGATTTTGCGTCCTCTTCCAGTTGGATAGGCGCGCCTTTGTAGCGATCAGAAAAATCAGCCGCAAATTTTCTAAATAATAAAGGGATATCTTCCTTCCTGTCCCTGAGTGAGGGAACCCTGATCGGCACAGTGTTTAAGCGATAGTAAAGGTCCTCCCTGAACCTTCCCGACTGGGTGCTTTCAAGCAGTTCTTTATTTGTAGCTGCTATTACACGTACATCTGTTTTTTGCACCTTGCTGCTACCTACCCTGATGTATTCGCCGGCTTCCAGCACGCGAAGCAAACGGGCCTGCGTTCCGAGCGGAAGCTCGCCGATCTCATCTAAAAAAATAGTGCCACCATTAACGGTTTCAAAATATCCTTTCCGGCTATCCAACGCACCCGTAAAGGAGCCTTTTTCATGGCCAAACAGTTCCGAATCGATCGTGCCCTCAGGGATAGCGCCACAGTTAACTGCGATGAAAGGGTTATGTTTTCGCGCACTCAGTGCGTGTATGATCTGGGAAAATACTTCTTTACCAACGCCACTTTCACCGTTTATGAGTACGCTAAGATCGGTGTTGGCCACCTGCGCAGCCACATTCAGCGCGTGATTGAGTGCAGGCGAATTGCCTATTATTCCAAAGCGGTTCTTTATTGATTGTAAGTCCATATTATTGCCTCCTCCGTCCTGCTAACCGGTGGGTACCGGTAGCTTTTTGTTCATCCGCATTTTTAGAAAACAGCAGATGCATTATTTGTAATATTGTTTCCAGGCTTGTACCTGTCCAATTTAATTGTGACAGTTATTCAATGCATCAGGCTATTGGTGTTCCTATCAAAGTGCCGGCAGTACAACTGTCAATTTTCACCATGACATAATCGCCTTTTTTAAATGGTCCTTTCGGAAATACCACCACTTTATTCTGATCGTTTCTTCCATGAAGGTCATCTTCAGTTTTCTTCGAAAAGCCCTCCACTAAAACTTTAAAGGTTTTTCCTACATCCCGTTGCATGCTTTGCAAAGAATGTATGCGGTGCAAATTTACCATTTCCTGCAGCCTTCTTTTCTTAACATCTTCCGGTATATCGTCCTTAAACCTGCGCGCAGCAAGCGTTCCCGGGCGTTCGCTGTAAAAATACATATAGGCCAGGTCGTACTTGCAGTATTCCATAAGGCTCAGTGATTGCAGGTGGTCCTCTTCTGTTTCTGTGCAAAAACCAGTGATCATATCGGTAGACAATCCGCAATCAGGTATGATCTCACGGATCCGGTTCACCTTTGCAACGTACCATTCCCGTGAATAGGTACGGTTCATCATCTGGAGTACCCTGCTGCTGCCGCTTTGCACGGGAAGGTGGATGTAATTACAGATATTATCATATTTCGCTATGGCGAACAACACGTCATCGGTAATATCCTTAGGGTGTGAAGTGCTAAACCTGACCCTGAGAAGCGGAGATATAAGCGCCACCATTTCTAATAATCCGGCAAAATTTACGGTTACTGCTGCATTACCGGTTGCGGATGAATTTGGCGGTGCGGTCCAATAGTAGCTATCAACATTTTGACCCAGCAAGGTCACTTCCCGGTAGCCGCTTTCAAATAATTCTTTGCATTCATGAATGATACTTTCCGCATTCCTGCTCCTTTCCCGGCCTCTGGTAAAAGGTACCACGCAAAAGGAACACATATTATTGCAACCCCTCATGATACTTACAAAGGCATTTACGCCATTGCTGTTCAGTCGAACCGGTGCAATGTCGGCATAGGTTTCTTCCCTACTTAGTAATACATTGACGGCTTTTTGTCCGGTTTCAGCTTCCTCGATGAGACCCGGAAGGCTGCGGTAAGCATCCGGCCCAACTACCAGGTCAACCAGTTTTTCTTCCTGTAAAAATTTTTCTTTTAAACGTTCCGCCATACAACCGAGTACACCCACTAACAGGCCCGGATTGACTTTTTTTAGTTTGCGGAATTCCGTCAACCTTTTGCGAACCGTTAGTTCAGCTTTTTCACGGATGGAACAGGTGTTTACAAAGATCAGGTCGGCCTCCTCACAATTCCTGGTAGCTCCGTAACCGTTGCTGTTCAGGATGGACGCCACCACTTCGCTATCTGCGAAATTCATCGCACAACCGTAACTTTCAATATAAAATTGTTTTTTATAACCGTTATTTGCCAGTGCCAATGGGGCAAATGCTTCTCCCTGCCTTGCTTCGTCGTGCGCTTTATCTATCATTAATAAACTGTCCATTATTAAAATTAGTTGGCAAAAATAGGTAATAATATTGTTATTGTGTCAGATTGGCAGCGAAAGATAACATTGTTTTAAGCTAATGAAGGAGCGGGGTAATCAAGTGGAAAGGGTTGACTGACGCGGCGGCAGGGGCGAATTTTTACTGAGATTTGTTAAACTGGTATAAATAGACCTCACAGGTTTTTTTAAAACCTGTGAGGTTTGCAGCGGGCACCTTCAGCTGAGTATGAAGATTGCAAAATGTAAAACGAACTTAGAACTGTTTTTTAATTTCAATCGTGTTGGTAGTTATTTTATCGCTTTTTTTTGTGTCAAAAAAAATCATCTTGATCGCCACCAGGATCATCAATATGGCGAAGAATTTCTTTACAGTTTCTTCCGAAAGGTTCAATGCTATCTTACTTCCAAAATAACTGCCTGCAACAAATCCAATTGCCA
>JBDSLD010000049.1:0-4723 GCA_039916545.1 Ferruginibacter sp. | reverse complement strand
GACATAAGTGTGATATTGAATGAATTTATTAAAAATTCTGCCCTTGTCATTTTGCTTATTGCTTATTTAAAATGAGCGCTTCCGGGAAAAACCCATTGCCAGTTCAATCGTTAAAATTTTAGATTTTTTAGTTGCTTTCGTTTGGGAAATAGATGTTGTAATATACCAAATGTTTTCTATACCATGAGGTACGTGGCGGCGCCTCCAACTAATGTGTCGCCATGGCTGATTGTATTTAACAATATTACTTTAAAAACTGCTGTTTGACGACCCAAATTGGTTAATTTCGGTATTGCCTCACGCACCGGCACTACTTTATTTCGTTTCAGATAAAAATTATTCAGGAAATTGTATCTTCAATAAAATTTTCAAATCATGGAGACACAATTTTCGATAAATCAAATCCTGCAGCGATACCATTTGCCTATAAATAGAAATCTTTTATATTCGTACGAGGAGCTCCAAAGAACAAATATCGACCAAGAGTTTATTTATACCTTACTTCATACATTCGAAGATGAAAGGACATTTTCGGAACAGGAATATGAACAATTCTCGCTTGAAGTAATCATTGATTATATCAGGAAAACGCATCGGTATTATTTGACAAAAAAACTTTGTGAGATTGAACAGAGCATAGACATCCTCTTAAAAAATTATTCAGGCAGTCATCCATTATTGCAAATTTTAAATAATTTCTTTTCCGAATACACGGCCGATTTAACGTCACATATCCGCAGTGAAGAGAAGCAGTTGCTGCCCTATATCAATTGTTTGATACAATTTGAGAAGCAGGAAATTGGTATAGAAAAATACCGGGAGGCAACAGAAAATTATTCCCTTAAAACATTTGTTGAAAGCCATCACGATACCGAACAGGACCTGTCGAATGTTCGAAATTCAATATTGAATTACCAGCCACCGAAAACCAATCAAACTCCTTACCGCATTTTAATCAGCCAGCTACATTCGTTTGAAATCGACCTTTCTGTCCATGCACTTATTGAAGACCGGATTTTAATTCCGCGTGCTTTACAGTTGGAAGAAAACTTAAATAATCTTTATTATTGAAAAGACAGGAAAGATTAATCTTTTAGTAAGGCCGGCGCAATTGTATTTCATTAGCGACTGCAGACCTGGATCCAGTTAGCTGATTTGTGAGAGCGAAATTAAAGTCTATATGACATCAAGTGTACACGTTAGTTATCATTATAAAAAGCTTGCTTAGTTGTGTATTTATGCCAGCGGCATAACCTGTTTGTAGATATGTGAAATGCTGGAATTTGCCCCGGCGGGGGCAACCTGTCCTGTATTAATCGATGATAAATAGCGGTATCCATTTTAAACGATTTCAAGTTATGTTATCGAGCCAATATGTTTTATTTTAAAGAGTGCGTGTGTAATGCTTGCTAAGTTTGCAACGCATTTACCTTTGATTTTCTTTTTACCCGTATCATAGGTTGCCCTTCCAGGGCAAGGTCAAAATACAGCTTTTTTCTACAAACAGGTTGCCCATCCAGGGCAAGAATCGATACCAGTTGTCACCTGTTTAATGACGCAACAAATTCAACACAAACTATTCAGGAATACAATTATTATTTTTAATAGATTATAAAATGTGCAACTTTCAATTCCCATATTATCTTGTGTTTAATTTTAAAAATTTCTCAGGATAGTTAACCGGCAACACATAATTTTATTCTTTATAAAAAAAGATATGGATAACAGGAGAGAATTTCTAAAGCGGGCCACTTTGCTGGCAGGTGGTGCAGGCTTATTAAATGTATTGCCGATGTCGATACAAAAAGCTATGGCCATTGATCCTGCGCCGGGAAGTACTTTTATGGATGCGGAACACGTTGTAATCCTGATGCAGGAGAACCGTTCTTTTGATCATACTTATGGCACATTGCGGGGCGTTCGCGGATTTAACGATCCCCGGGCGATCACCTTGCCTGATAAAAATCCCGTTTGGCTGCAAACAAATAAGGAAGGTGAAACCTATCCTCCCTTTCACCTGGATATAAAAGATACCAAAGCGACCTGGATGAGTTCTTTGCCACATTCCTGGGATAACCAGGTAGATGCACGCAACGATGGAAGGCACAACAAATGGCTGGATGCAAAACATTCCGGCCATAAAGAGTATCGCGCGATGCCCTTAACAATGGGCTATTACACCCGGCAGGACATTCCTTTTTATTATGCCCTGGCAGATGCATTTACTGTCTGCGATCAGAATTTTTGTTCGTCGCTTACCGGTACTACGCCTAACAGGCTTTATTTCTGGTCGGGCACCATACGTGAAAAACAAGAGGCGGAATCAAGGGCCAATGTGTGGAACGGCGATGCGGATTATGATAATTGGGCCAACTGGGTAACCTTTCCCGAAAGACTTGAAGAGAACGGCGTTTCCTGGAAAGTGTACCAGAATGAGATCAGCGTGGGTGTAGGTTTTGAAGGAGAAGAAGATGCCTGGCTGGCAAATTTTACAGATAACCCATTGGAGTTTTTTGCCCAATATAATGTGAAGCTTTCGGCGGGATATATTGCTAACCTTCCTAAAGCGGCTATCCAGGCAGCGGCAGGAATTAAAAAGATGGAAGAAGAATTACCTGCTTTAACCGGGGACAAAGCGGAAGCGCAAAAGAAGAAAATTGAACAATATAAAAAATACCTGGTAAGAAATGCCGAAGAACAAAAGATCTACACGATCGAAAAATACAACCAGTTATCTGGTAAAGAAAAAAGCATTCACAACAAGGCGTTTACCACCAATAAGGGCCACCCGGATTATCATGAATTAAGTTCTTTAAAATACCAGGACGGGTCCACTGAAAGAGAAGTACTGGTGCCGAAAAGTGATACGCTCCACCAATTCAGGGACGATGTAAACAAGGGTGAATTACCAACGGTATCATGGATCGTTGCGCCGGAAAATTTTTCTGATCATCCCGGCGCTGCCTGGTATGGTGCCTGGTATATCAGCGAGATTATGGATATCCTTACAAAAGATCCTGAAGTATGGAAGAAAACAATTTTCATTCTTGCTTACGATGAAAACGATGGGTACTTCGACCATGTGCCTCCTTTCACCGTGCCACACCTGCATAAAACGGCAAAGGGTTCAACCTCTGCGGGTATTGATAGCGCTGTTGAGTATGTTACCAAAACTCAACAGTCATCCGATGCGGAAGATATCAGGGAAAGTCCAATCGGCCTCGGTTTCCGTGTACCATTGGTGATCGCTTCACCATGGAGCCGTGGTGGTTTTGTTTGTTCACAGGTATTTGATCACACTTCTTCTTTGCAATTTTTGGAGCATTTTTTAAATAATAAATATGGAAAGAAAATTGAAGAAACAAATATCAGTAAATGGCGCCGGGTTGTATGCGGTGATCTTACAACAACCTTTAGGCCATACAATGGCGAAAAAATACCCCTGCCTGCTTTTCTAAAAAGAGATGAAGTGGTAGAAGGTATTCATAAAGCAAAATTTAAAAAACTGCCTTCTAATTATAAAAAATTAACTGCCGGAGAAATTGCTGCAATAAAGAAAAATCCTGCTGCATTTGCCTTTATGCCCCGACAGGAAAATGGTACCCGTCCCGCTTGTGTATTGCCTTACGAGCTGTATGCAGATGGTAAGCTAAACGCTGATAAAAAAGTGTTTGAAATAAACTTTAAAGCCGGCAATGAAATTTTTGGTAAACAATCTTCCGGCTCGCCCTTTAATGTATACGCACCGGGCACGTATCGCCAGGAAGCCGTTGAAACATGGGCATACACTGCAATAGCCGGCGATACACTAACGGACCAATGGCCGCTGGCTGATTTTGAAAGTAACCATTACCACCTGGATATTTACGGCCCCAACGGGTTCTTCAGGCAATTTAAAGGCAACAGCGATGATCCGGCTTTAGAAATTAAATGCGAATATGAACGGGGGAAAATGAACGGAAAAAAACTTACCGGCAACATTATCTTACGTGTTAAAAATAACAGCGGCAAGCAACAGGTCATAGAAATTACAGACAACGCTTACAAGTCTCCTTTACAAACAAAAGCAATAGGCGTTAATGCTGAAAACAATATTGTAATCAACTTAAGTAGGAGCCGGTATTGGTATGATGTCACCATAAAAATAAAAGGCAATAATCTATTTGGAACAAGGTACGCGGGGCATGTAGAAACAGGCGAGGAAACTACCAGCGATCCGGCAATGGGAAAGACCGTATAATTAACGTGGGGGTGAGTTTCACGCAAAGGCGCAAAAAGCAAAGAATACAGTAAAGGTATAAAATGAATTTACGTATTTTTTTCTCTTTTCGATTCTGATCTATAAACCGCTGCATCTCTCAAACATCATCTTTGCGTCATTGCTCGTTCGGGCCTTTGTGTGAAAAAAAAAACCTTTGCATGAAATTGCAAACCTCTTATTGTACCGTTATCTCAACTCTTGTATTAGTCAAACGCCCTTGCTCCGTGTCATTGGATACAAGTGGCTTCTGATCCCCAATGCCTTTTACATCCATTGAAATACTTTTTACGCCCAAATTCATTAGCGCTTGTTTTATAGTATTAGCTCTTTTTTCAGTAAGTGCTAAAATGTAGTTTGCAGATCCTACGGGTGCACTGTGGCATTCTAACTTTATTGTCCAGTCCGGGTGTTTTTGAAAGATGCCAAGTAAACTCAATATTTCATCTTTTGACTCTGATAATA